>CAYUDA010000229.1:0-3067 GCA_964443425.1 uncultured Acidimicrobiaceae bacterium | reverse complement strand
CCTAGTCTCCCGCCGATGATCACCTTGTCACCCTTCTGGACCGATGAGTACCCGCGTCCCGCAGACCTCCCGGTGGCCGATCTCCCTCCCCACACCGGGGTGGCGATCGTCGGCTCCGGCGTCACCGGACTCAACGCCGCCCGCGCTCTCGCCGCCGCCGGTGCCGACGTGACCGTGCTCGACGCCGGTCCGGTAGGAAACGGCGCAAGCACCGTCAACGGCGGCATGATCAACTACGGCCTGAAAGCCGCCACCACCAAGGTCTACAAGCAGTTCGGGCCCACCCTCGGCCGCGAGTTCTGGGACGCCTCCCTCGCCTCCATCGACCACGTCGAAGAGGTGGTGACCTCCGAGGGCATCGAGTGTTTCTTCGTCCGCCACGGCGCGGCGGAGCTGGCATACGAGGATCGGGTGGTGGAAGGCTTCCGGCACGAAGCGGCCTGGATGAAGGAGCATCTCGACTTCTCGGTCGACATCGTCGAAGCAGACGGCATCGACGCCGTCGTCGGCGGCGGGAGCTTCCGGGGCGCCATGATCGACCACGTCGGGGCCGGGCTCCAGCCCGCCCGCTACGTGTACGGGCTGGCGCAGGCGCTCGGCGAGCGGGGCGTGCACCTCGTCGAGGACGCCGAGGTGACGAACATCTCGCGCCACACCGGGGGCTACCAGCTCCTCACCGCCAAGGGAAAGCTGACCGCCGACAACGTGCTGCTCGCCACCAACGGCTACACCGGGGTCCGCCCGGTGGCGGAGCTGCGACGACGGGTCGTCCCGGTCGGCAGTTACATCGTGGTCACCGAGCCGCTCCCGGAAGCGACCGTGACACGGCTCATCCCCGAGGACCGCATGTTGTGGACGGCGCGGCGGTTCCTCAACTACTTCCGGCGCACCCACGACAACCGCATCCTGATGGGCGGCCGTCAGAGACTGTCGACCAACCTCGACCTCGCCGAGAGCGCGGCGCGGCTCCGCGACATCACCGTCGAGATCTTCCCCGGGCTGGCAGACGTGAAGATGACCCACTCGTGGACCGGGAAGCTGGGAATCACCTTCGATCTCATGCCCCACATCGGGCGAATCAACGGCATGTGGTACGCCCTCGGCTACGGCGGCCACGGCGTCGGCATCGGCTCCTACCTCGGTGCCGAGGTGGGGCGCCGTATCGCCGGGCAGCTCGACCGCAGCCCGTTCGAGGAGATCCCGCACCCCACCCGCCCCTACTACCGGGGGCGCCCCTGGTTCCTCCCGCTGGCGGCGCAGTGGTACCGGTTCCTCGACTCCGTCGGCCGCTGAGGCGGCGCCGCGTCAGCGGCGCAGCACCATCCAGAGGTCGCCGACGTTGGTCCCGGTCGGTCCGGTGACGATCGACTCGGGTGCGCCGTCGAAGTAGCCACCCGAGTCGTTGTCCGCCAGGAAGGCGGCGGCGTCCCGTCCTCGGTGCCGTCCCCGCTCCACCGTGGCGCCGTCGACGACGGCCCCGGCCGCGGTCGTGGTGCCGTCGATGCCGTCGGTGCCGGCCGCCAGGAACACGAGGTCGGAAGTCCCGGCGAGGTGAAGGGCGGCGGCGAGGGCGGCTTCCTGGTTGCGGCCGCCGCGACCGCCACCGTGGACCGCCACCGTGGTCTCCCCCGCGAAGACAAACAGCTCACCGGCGGCCCGCCGGCAGTCCTCGATCACCTGGATGGCACGAAGGGCGGCGTCACCCTGGAGCGCGGTGTCGACGACGAGGGCGGCGTGACCGGCGGCACGGGCAGCCCCGGCGGCGGCCTCGGCGGCGGCGTCGCCGTTGCCGACCACGGTGATGTCGTCGTCATCGCCCGTCACGGTGGGGCCGGAGGCGATCACGTCGAGCCGGTCGCCGACGACATCGGACAGCACCAGGGTGACCACCCGGGCCGGCGCCGCCGCCCGGGCCAGCCCACCGCCCTTGAGGAGGGAGAGCCGGGTCCGCGCCGCGTTCACCGTGTCGATGGGGGCGCCACGGCGCAGCATCTGAGTGGTGACGGCGGTCAGCTGGGCGAGGGTGACTCCGGGGGCAGGCACCTCGGCGAGGGCCGACCCGCCGCCGGAGACGAGCACCAGGGCGAGATCGTCGGCGCCGAGGGACGCCGCCCGCTCCCACAGCGCCCGACCGGCGGCCAGGCTGCTCGCGTCGGGCGCCGGGTGGCTGCCGATCATCAGCTCGATGCCCGACGGCACGTCCTCGACGTGGTCGCTGACGACGATGCCGGTGAGAGGTGCGGCACCCAGAGCGGCGGCGGCGCCGCGGGCCATGGCCGGCGCCGCCTTGCCAAGAGCGAGAACGACGGGGCCGGCGGGGAGCGGATGGCGCCGCAGGTGGTGCTCGACCGCCGCCGCCGGATCGACGGCGGCCACCCCGGCCCGGAACCAGTCGACCAGCGCGTCCCTCACCGTCTCACGCTACCGCGCGGGTGGCCGAGAGCAGGCGCCGTCCCTCAGACCGAGGGGCGGTCGGGAGCCGGGTTGGTGCCGTCGCGGGGGGCGAAGGGGCCGAACGGGAAGGGGGAGTTGTCGCCGAACTGGTCCTCGAACTGCTGCTGGAGCTGGTCCTGGATCTGCTGGCGTTCCTCAGGCGTCAGGGTGCCGTCCTCGAGGTACTGCTGCATCAGGTCCGGCAGCTCCCCGAACAGCCCGTTCGGGTCGGACAGGAAATCGCGCAGGCGGTTCGGATCGAGCGACGGCGAGGTGCCGTCATCGGAGAACGGGCCGAAGCGGAACGTGAACCCGTCGGGACCGGCGCCGGACTGCTCCTGGATCTTGTCGGCCACGCGGGACCGGATCTCGTCGGCGAGATCCTGGCTCAGCGCTCCCGACTGCACCATCTCGTCGAGGACCTCGTCGAGTGACCCGAACTGGATCGCTGGCGCAGTCTCGCCGTTGTTGTCGGCCTTCCCGTTCTCGTTCGGGGCGACCGTGGTGGTGGTTTCGGGGGCCACCGTCGTGGTGGTGGCGTTGGTGGTAGCCCCCGCCTCGTCTGTTCCGTTGTCGGCGGCGATCGCCGTCACCACGCCCACCACGAGCACGAAGGCGGCGAGCACGACCGACA
>CAYUDA010000228.1:0-3071 GCA_964443425.1 uncultured Acidimicrobiaceae bacterium | reverse complement strand
AAAGCAGGGAGGGTGAGAGAACCTATCGTCCCCCCTTGTCAAAAGGGGGGACCGGCGAAGTGCCGGCGAAGCTGGCGTCTGAGCCGAGGGGGGTGTGCGGTGCATCGCTCTCACCGTGATCTTCTCCATCACTCGCCTTCGGTCGCGGGCCCGGGCGCTCCAGCTTGCGGAAGGGGAGCAGGGAATCCGCACGCTGGCTCATTCGGAACGCAGCACGGGATCGGTGACCTCGAGATCGGCCTCGATCGTGCGGAGGGGGTGGATGCCGCTGCGGGCAAGGGATTCGTGATATGCCCGGACTGCTTCGATCGGGGAGAGTTCGCCGCGCAACACAGAGCGCATCCGGGCGACGAGGTCGAGTTGCGACTCCGCCCGCTGGATCTTGCGCCCGAAGAGGGCCACCCGGGCGCCGTGCCGCTCGGCCCGATGCAACAACTCGAAGGTGTCCCGGGTGGTGCCGGCCGACCCGCCGAGGACGCCGACGACGACCGACGGATCGTGGTCGGCCAGCTCGGCGAGTGCCGCGGCGCCGTTGTACGCGATCTTGAGGAAGAGGGGACGCTGGGATTGGGTGACGCCCGCCAGTGCGCGAACGATCGAATCGTTGACGAAGGCGCCGATCTGCTCCGGCTCGAGTTCAACTGGAGCGTTCGGGTTGAACACCTCGAGGAAGTGCCGCAGCCCGAGTGTGGCCGCCTCGCCGCGGAACGAGCGATACGCCTCGAGGGTGGCCAGATCATGATCGAGGTCGTTGTTGAACGTCATCGAGTAGAGGACGAGGTCGCAGAAGGGACGAATCGCCGCAAGGTCGGCCGTCCGGAAGGGACGAGACGGCACCGTCGCATAGGCGCCACCACGGGGATACCAGATGTCGGTCGTGTCGTTGCCTCGGACCGCCAGCGTCAGGTCCTCGTCGATGGAGCCGGCTGCGATGAGGAATTCGCCGTTGGAGGCCGAGGTGAGAAGGATGTCGATGTCTCCCAGACCTGCGATGGCCTGCATCGCGTCGAGGTAGCTGCGTCTGGTTCGGTATCGTCCCGGCCCGTCGCGATCGGGGGTGACGCCGGGGAGCGGACCGGCGGCCGTGACGCCAAAGGCCATGTCGGCGTCCTTGGCGTCGGCGATGATGAAGTCGTCCGGGACATACTCACCCGCCAGGATGCGGCTCAGCTTGCGGTCGAGCCGGCGGGTTGGCGGCGTTGCAGTCGCTGCTTCGCTGCTGGTGGGCACTCT
This sequence comes from uncultured Acidimicrobiaceae bacterium, assembly GCA_964443425.1. Lineage (GTDB taxonomy): Bacteria > Actinomycetota > Acidimicrobiia > Spongiisociales > UBA5794 > CAYQEC01. The sequence continues at coordinate 1,838 of CAYUDA010000228.1, read as the reverse complement.
GCCTTCCTTTGTCGTTTGGCGTCGGTCGATGGTAGAGCGACTGCGCCCACCCTGACCCCGGGAGGGTGACAGAACCTGTCGTTCCCCCTGGGTCTTCTGTCGTCCCCCCTGTCGCTTCAGTAGTACCCCCTGGGATCAACCGAGAACGGCGAGCGAAGCGAGCCGAGGGGGGTCGCGGCAAGGGACCGGTGGGCTACGAAGTCCGCGACCGCTCCAACGCGAGGCAGATCGTGTCCATGACGGCATCGATGTCGTCTGCCACCTCGTCGTCGGTGAAGCGCACGACGTTCCAGCCTCGCCCCTGGAGCCAGGCGCTGCGGATGCGGTCCCGTTCGGCGACCTCGTCGGAGTCGTGCGTCGCGCCGTCGATCTCGACGATGAGCCGGCGTGGCCGGCAGGCGAAGTCCACGATGTACGGGCCGATGGTTTCCTGGCGACGGAAGCGAAAGCCCGTCATGTCTCGGCAGAGGAACCACCAGAGGCGAGCCTCGGCGTCCGTCGGCTCACGGCGCATGCGCCGGGCGTAGCGCAACAGCCGGGGGTCACGTCGCGGCACGCCCCAGAGATATCGGATGCGATTGCGCGTTTCAAGGGGGTGGCGGTTCCCGTCGTCCCCCTGGGTCTTCTGTCGTCCCCCCTGGGATCAGGGGGGACCGGGGAGGCGCCAGCGAAGCTGGCGTTCGACCCGAGGGGGGTGGCGGTGGGGGACTGCAACGTGACCCTTGCCGCCGCGCCCCGATGGCGCGTATGGTTGGAGTTGTCACCAAGGGAGGGTGATGCCCGGCAGTTTCGCCTCCAGGGAACATCACGGGCGGCAGACGTCGATGTGGTCACCGCGCCGCCTCGCGCCTGATTTGCTCGCCGACCTGCCCGGTTCTGTCGACCCGCCGCCCCCGACGTCGCTGTTCTGGACGATGTGGCGCGCCTCGACGGCAACGGCGCACGCGGCTCTGCAAACAGGCTTCATCCAAGGCATCGGGGCCGGCACCCTGGACCCCGTCACCTACGGCGGGTTCAACGTCAACGACGCCTACTACTGCTTCAACGGCGCAGACGACTACCAAGGCGCCGCCGCCCGCGCCACCGACCCCGGGCTGCAGGCGTTCCTCACCGCCAAGTACCAGTCCTACCAGCAGTACAACGAGACGTTCCCGACCGTGTGGCGGGTCCGGGACGCCTCCGGGCTCGCCCCCTACACGGCCTGCATCCTCTACTCGCTCTACGAGGGGATCATCGCCGAGACTGCGCCACCCATCTACGCCCTCATCGTCATGATCCCCTGCGAGTACCTGTGGGCATGGATCGCCTCCGAACTCCCGGCCCCCCCGCCGTCGAACCTGTACGGGCCGTGGATCACCGAGAACAACGATCCCTCCGGTGCATACAAGATGGGCAACTACCTCGACACGTACATGACCGCCAACCCCGGCGCGGTCGACCAGAACGACGCCCTCACCGTCTACCAGGCAGCCATGAGCTACGAGGTCCAGAACTTCCAGGCCGCCACCGACCCGACCGATCCTGCCCTCGAGATGGCAGCCCTCGACGACGACAAGCTGCGTCACCGATGGGAGGACACCCTGCGTGCCGCCGGCGCCGCTCCATCGGGAGTGGTTCCACCGCTGCACGCCGCCACCGAGGAGCGGCGCAACCGCGCCGCCCACGCCGAACTCATCAAGCGGGGGCTCGTCGATGTTCCCTCCGACTGGCGCCGGCCGCCCGCCTGAGCGGAGGTGAGCCCGGCGCCGCCCTTCTCGTCCCCCCCTGGGATCAGGGGGAACCGGAGACCCGAGGGGGGTCGCGTATCTGTCGTCCCCCCTGGGATCAGGGGGGACCGG
>CAYUDA010000227.1:0-3109 GCA_964443425.1 uncultured Acidimicrobiaceae bacterium | reverse complement strand
CCTCGTTCGCCATGGCGTTGCAGCACACCCCCGAGCTGCTCATGCTCGACGAGCCCACCTCCGGGGTCGACCCGCTGGCACGGGCCCGATTGTGGGACCAAATCCGCCGTGCCGCCGAGGCGGGGGCGGCGGTGCTGGTGAGCACCCACTACATGGATGAGGCACGGCAGGCCGACCGCCTCATCCTGATGGCGAGCGGCGTCGTCGTCGCCACCGGCTCGGCCGACGATCTCGTAGGCGACGCCACCACGGTGCAGGTCGAGGCCGATGACTGGCAGGGGGCCTTCACCGCCCTCGACGGCACCGGTCTTCCGGTGATGCTCGACGGGCGGCGCACTCGCGTCCCCGGAGCGGAGCGGTCCGAGGTCGAAACCCTGCTGCGGGATGCCGGGGTCACCGCCGCAACCAGCGTCGTCCCCGCCACCCTGGAGGAGGTCATGGTCGTTGCCGAAGCGTGAGCGGACCGGACGCAAGCCGCGGGGACGCCGCCCCGGCGATGCCGCGGTCACCAAGACCGCCATCCTCGATGCGGCGCGGGCCGTGTTCGGGGAACGCGGGTACGAGTGTTCCACCATCCGGGCCATCGCGGCTCGCGCCGGGGTCGACCCGGCGCTGGTGCACCACTACTTCGGCCGCAAGCACCAGCTCTTCGGTGCCGCCCACCAGCTCCCCGGCGACCCCATCGACGCCCTCTCCGAGATCCTCGCCACCAGCGACCCGGACCAGCTGGGGGAGAGCATCGCCCGCTTCTACGTGACGACGTTCTTCGGTCCCGACGGGCCGCTCCCGTCGCTGCTGCGGGCGGCGGCGACGAACGAACAGGCCGCCGCCATGCTCAAGGGGTTCGTGGAGAAGGCCATCATCGGCCGCTTCGAGCGCGTGTACCCGGTGCCGGACATCCGGTTGCGGATCTCCCTCGTGGGTTCGCACCTCATCGGATTGTTCATGGCGCGCCACATCATCGGGGTGCGGGATCTCGCCGAGGCGGATGACGAGACGCTGGTGCAGGCGATCGGTCCGGTCTTCCAGCACTACCTCACCGCACCGTTGGGGACTTGATCCGCGCCAGATAGGGTCTTGCAGAGGGTGGGGCGGGGGCTACGCTCGGGACCACTGACGTGATTCCAGCCCGCGAGATCCGGCACGCGCTTCGGTGCCGGGCCCCGAGGCCAACGAGATCACCATCGGAACGGTGAGCGTGGAGGCGAGGCCTCGTGCCTCGCCTCCGGCGCGTCCCGCCGTCGCCCCCGCTCTCCGCAGTAGTGTCGAAGCAACCGGCAAGGGGAGACCGACATGGACGTGGTGCGGCTCGATGCCGTGATGGCGGAGTGCGAACGGCAGGTCGACGGCGGGATGCCGGTGGACCTGCGGGCAGCGGGATTCTGGAAGGCGGTGGCCGCGGCCAAGCGCGACCCGGAGCTGGTGGAGCGTTTCGCCGACCGGATCGCCGCCATCGACCGAGCCGCCTTCGAACGATGGGCCTGGCTGAAGGTCTCGATCGGCGTCGGCATGGGACTGATGGCACTGCTCGCGGTCGCCTCCCTGGCCGTCATCGCGGCCGGCTACTACGTCGACGAGCCGTGGAACGGGTTGCTGTTGCTGGGCGGGGCGGCGGCGCTGGAGACGGCGGCACACACCCCGGCCCACTGGCTGATGGGTCGCCGCGCCGGCATCGGGTTCACCCACTGGTACGTCGCCTCGCTCACCCGGCCCCAGCCCGGCGTGAAGATCGACTACGCCACCTACCTGCGGGCGCCGGCCCGGGCCCGGGCCCGGATGCACGCCGCCGGGGCGATCGTCACCAAGCTGATTCCGTTCCTGCTGCTGGGCGCCGCCTGGGGCATGGCGGCCCCAACCTGGGCGTGGGTGGCGCTCGTCGTACTCGGTGTGGCCCAGATCCTCACCGACGCCCTCTGGTCGGTGAAGAAGTCGGACTGGAAACGATACCGCCGCGAGATGCGGCTGGCGGTCGCACCGGACCGCGGGAGCGCGGGCGGGACGCCGACCAACGTCTGAACATCTGATGTGATATTCAGACGTTTTCCGGGTAGCCTCGGGGGTGATGACGACACCCGCCACACCGCCGCGGCCCGTCGAGCCCATCCTCGACGCCGACGACGCCCAACTCCTCGCCGAGCGGTTCAAGCTGCTGGCCGACTCCGGCCGTCTCCGCATGATCTACGCCCTGCTCGAGGCCGGCGAGCTGTGCGTCGCCGATCTGGCGAGGGCGGTCGAGGCGAGCGAGTCGGCGACGAGCCACCAGCTTCGCCAGCTTCGCCTCGGCGGACTGGTGCGATCCCGCAAGCAGGGGCGGGAGGTGTTCTACCGGGTCGCCGACACCCACGTGCGGCTGCTGCTCGACGTCGCCGTCGAGCACTACCTCCACGGCCACGAGGACCACCGATGAGCACGGCCCATACCCACGTGCCCCGGGCGGGGCGCCGCCATCGTCGCCCGCTCGCCGTCGCCTTCGGGCTGGTGCTGGGCTTCATGGTCGTCGAGGCGGTCGCCGGGTTCCTCACCGGCTCCCTGGCGCTGGTGTCGGACGCCGGGCACATGGCGACCGACGCCCTCGGGATGGGGATGGCGCTCGCCGCCATCGTGGCGGCTGATCGTCCCCCTGCTAGTGCGGGTCGCACCTACGGGTCGTACCGCCTCGAGATCCTGGCCGCCCTCGCCAACGCGGCACTGATGGTCGGCGTCGCCGGCTACGTCGTCGTCGAAGCGCTCCGTCGTTTCCGCGCCCCGACCGACGTCGAGACCGGGGCGATGCTGGTGGTGGCGATCCTCGGTCTCGTCGTGAACCTGATCGGCTGGCGGCTGCTGCAGCCCGGTTCCGGCGAGTCCCTCAACGTGCGAGGCGCCTACCTGGAAGTGCTGGCGGACCTCGCCGGATCCGTCGGGGTGATCGCGGCCGCCGTCATCATGATCCTCACCGGGTGGCCCTACGCCGACCCGCTCTTCGCGCTGTTGATCGGGGTCTTCATCATGCCGCGGGCGTGGCACCTGGGACGCCAGGCGGTACGGGTTCTGGTGCAGGCTGCCCCCGCCGGACTCGATCTGGGGTCGGTGCGAGCCGAGCTGGCGTCCATCGACGGCGTGGTCGACG
>CAYUDA010000226.1:0-3112 GCA_964443425.1 uncultured Acidimicrobiaceae bacterium | reverse complement strand
CCGCCGGGTAGCGGTCCTCCCCGCCGGGCGGGAGATCCTCCACCGGCAACCGCTCCGTGGTCACCTGGTAGTGGAGGTGCCACGGGATGGTGGCGCCCGCCTGGGCCCCGTTGTACAGCACCCGATACTCGCCCTCGGTGGCGGCGTGCAACTCGGCCATGGCGTCGAGGACGTGCGGGGTGAAATCCTGGTCGATGTGCTCGACCGAGATCACGGTGAAGTGGTTGCGCTCGATCCAGGCGAAGTTGGCCCCCGCCATGTAGGAACGGCCCGCCAGCTCGAGGGGAACGAGACGCTCGAGTGGATGGCACTCCTCGATGTTCTCGATGCAGAGGAAGCAGTGGCGCCCCGACGGGTCACGGGGGTCGCGGAACAACTTGGCGTGGTCCCGGTCGGGGTTGAGGATGCGCCGCCGTTCCAGCTCCCCGGTGTCGGCCCGCAGCTCCCGATGCGGCATCCAGCGCAGCCGGTAGGCGATCCCAGCCACCTCGTCGGGCAGGATCCGCTCCTCGATGGCGGCGGTGTCGGGATCCGACAGCAGAAACCCCTCCCGGGCCTGCTGGGCCCAGGTATCGGTGAGCCGCCGGGCGAGCCCGCTCGTCACCGCGGTCACGATGTCGCTCCGGAGCGGGGAGAAACGCCGAGGTCGTCGAGCAGGTCGCGGGTGCGCCGCTCCCAGGTGAAGTAGGGAATGGTGATGTCGAGGGCGCGGTCCCCCATCGCGGCGCAGAGATCGCCGTCACCGAGGATCAGGGACATCGCCTGGGCGAACCCGGCGACGTCGTCCGCCGGCACCACCACCGCCCCCTCGCCGACGAGCAGTTCGTGACCGGGCTCGCCGTCGATCGCCACCCGAGTCGGGGAGGCGCCGGCAAGGTACTCGGTGACGAAAGGGACCAGATCCGAGGAGATGACCGGCTTGGCGGTGGCCGCCGCCTCCTGGGCGCTCATGCCGAAGCCCTCCATCACCGACGGCGTGCAGTAGACGCTGGTGGCGGCGTACAGGCAAGGAAGCTGCTCCCACACCGACCCGAGGGCGGCGACGTCGTCGCCGAGCCCGAGCTCGTCGATGAGAGCCATCGCCTCCTGGTAGGGCGCACCGGAACGTTCGTCGAGGGCGACGATGAGGAACAGGTCAGGGACCCGTTCCCGGGCCCGGGCGAAGGCTCGGATGAGGATGTCCTTGCGCTTGGTGTGATCGGTGCGGCTGATCTCGGTGACGATCGGCCGGCGCCGCAGGTCCTCGGCGGTCGGGGTGGAGTGGGCGGCGAGGAACTCCCAGACGCCGGCGCATTCCTCGTCGCTGCGGGGCCGGTAGCGGTCGACGTCGACGCAGGGCGGCAGGAAGTACTTCGGCTGGTACCCGTAGTCGGCGACGAACGTCTCCCGGATGGCGGTCGAGGTGGCGACGGCGCCGTCGACGTGGGTGAGCAGCTCACGCTCCTGGGCGATCCGCTCGTCGATGCGGAGACCGGCCCAGGTGGAGGGATCCATGTTCCGCTTCTTGAGTGCGCCGAGGGAATGCGGCACCCACACGTGGGGCGCCCGCCGCGCTGCCCGGTCGTTGAGGGTGGCCCCGAGCACGCCGGCATCCCAGTAGTGGGAGATGATGAGGTCGTAACCGTCGCCGTCGGCCGCCAGCTTCTTCTCGAGGTCGTCGGCCAGGGCGGGGATCTGGGCGGCCATGTCCTCCTTGCGCACGAACTCGGGCCGGCCGTCCTCGAGGTAGAGGATGCGTGCGTGGCCGCTGGGGTGGAAGCGCACCCCCACCTGGGGGAGGCCGGTGATCGGATGGGGATAGCCGCCCCGGTTGACGATCGTCACCCGGTACCCCTGCTCCACCAGAGCCGCGGTGAACTGGTTGACGTAGACGTTCTGGCCCCCGGTGTCGGGCAGCCCGGGCACCACCGCCCACTCGTGCACCCCGTGGTTGGTGATCATGAGCACATGGGTGCGGCCCCGATCATGGAATCCCTGGTCGTCGCTCACTTCGTCTCCTGCCCTTGATTGCTCCCGACGTCCCTCGTCATGCATCGGTCTCCGGCGGCGAGGAATCGAGAGATCCCGACGGGAGCCATCCGTAGTGCTCCAGCCCTTCCCGGATCCCCGCCGCGTAGGCGGCGATCGCGTGATAGACGTGAGGCTCGTCGAGGCGTTGCAGCTCCTCGGTGGCGTTGCCGACGGCGATGGAGCGGAACCCCAGGTCGGGGCGCATCATGTCGAGGTCGTTGCCGGTGTCCCCGGCGGTGATGACCTCGCCGGCCGGGATCCCGAGCAGCCCGGCGGTGTAGGCGACCGCTCCGCCCTTGCCGGACCGGTACGGAAGCAGGTCGAGGAACCGGTCCGCCGAGTAGACCACCTTGGCATGGAGCCCGTCCGCCTCCAGCCGCTGCTCGATCTCGGCGAGCCGGGCGGCGGCGTTCTCCTCGAGGTAGTAGCTGCTCTTGAACTCCGACTGCCATTCGGTGTCCTGCATCCGGGCCTCGGGGATGCCGCCGAGGACGGCCTCGACCGCGGCCTTGTCCCACGCCGCCGAGATGTGGCGGCTCCAGCCGTCGTCCCGCTCGTAGCGTCCTTCACGCCACAACCACACCTCGGTGCCCACCATGCAGACACAGGCCGCGGCCCGGCGTGTGGCGTGATGCGCGCCGTAGAAAGCCTGGATGGAGGGAAGGTGACGGCCGGTGGAGAAGGCGAGCACGATGCCGGCGGAGTCGAGGGCAGCCCACAGCCCCTCCATGGCAGCGTCGTCACCGAGGAAGGTGCCGTCCATGTCGGTGGCGAGCAGGCGTTGTCGACTCATCTCTTCCTCAGTGGTGGTGGGACGGAACGACCTTATCGTGAAGGGCGGCCGAGCCCGGGGCAATCGGACGGGGACCCTAGCCGATGGGGAACGAACCGTGACCGGCGGCGCCGGGTGGAGGACAGGCAAGGGGCAGAAGCCTCAGCTGACGGTGACGGAGCCGTCGAAGGCCTTGACCGCCGGGCTGCCGGAGGGGTCGGGCACGACGGTGAAGGACCCCGCTTCCACCAGATCCTGCGCCGAGGTGCCGACGAACACCTCGATCGTCCCCGTTTCGACCACATACTGCAGGTCCCGGTCGTAGAACCC
>CAYUDA010000225.1:0-3132 GCA_964443425.1 uncultured Acidimicrobiaceae bacterium | reverse complement strand
GAGCCGGCCGGCGGGCGACGTGACCTCAGCTTCGGGCGATGGTGCCCTCCCAGGTCCCCACCTTGTCGCCGGCGAGGGCTGCCTCGTCGAACCAGTAGCTGGTGACCGCCTTGGTTTCGGTGTAGAAGGCGACACCGTCACGGCCCATGACGTGGAGGTCTCCCAGGAAGCTGCCCTTGTGCCCGGTGAACGGGAACACCGAGATCGGGACCGGGATGCCGACGTTGATCCCCACCATGCCGGCGTCGATGCGGCGGGCGAACTCCCGGGCATGGTGACCGCTCCGGGTGAAGATGGAGGCCCCGTTGGCAAACTCGCTGCCGTTGATGACCGCGATCCCCTCCTCGAAGCTCGCTACCCGTTTCACGTAGAGCACGGGACCGAACACCTCGTCCCGCCCGCACGCCATGTCCGCGGTGACGTGGTCGAACACGGTGGGGCCCACGAAGTAGCCGTCCTCGTACCCCGGCACCACCACGGTGCGCCCGTCGAGCACCGGCACCGCCCCCTCGGCGATCGAGTTCTCGATCCAGGCGGTGACGAACCGCTTGTGCTCGGCGTTGACGAGCGGTCCCAGCTCGCTCGTCTCGACGTAGGCGGGGCCGATGCGGCGCTGGCGGGCCAGCTCGACGATGGCCGCCACCAGCTCGTCGGCGATGGGTTCTTCGACCGCGATCACCGGCAGGGCCATGCAGCGCTCCCCGGCGCAGCCGAAGGCCGAGTTGATGACCCGCTGCGCGGTGGCCCGGATCGGAGCGTCGCGCATCACGAGGGCGTGGTTCTTGGCCTCGGTGAGGGCCTGGACCCGTTTGCCGTGGGCGGCGGCGGTGGCGTAGATGTGGCGCCCCACCTCGGCCGACCCGACGAACGAGACTCCTTTGACGTCGGGGTGCACCAGGAGACGCTCGGCTTCGTGACGGGAGCAGGTGACGACGTTCACCACCCCGGGCGGCATCCCGGCGTCGACGAGCAGCTCGGCGATGCGCAGCGCCGTCTGCGGCACGAACGACGCCGCCTTGAGCACGAAGGTGTTCCCGGTGGTGACCGCCAGCGGCATCATCCACCCCATCGGGATCATCGCCGGGAAGTTCCACGGGGCAATGCCGGCAAAGACCCCGAGCGGCTCCCGGTAGGTGACGGTGTCGTAGCCGTCGGAGACGTTCATGAGCGAGTCGCCCTGCATCGTGACCGGCACCGCACACGCCAGCTCGACGACCTCGATCGCCTTGAGCACGTCGCCTCTCGCCTCCGGGTAGGTCTTCCCCATCTCGGTGGAGAGCAGCACGGCGAGGTCGTGGAGGTTGTCCTCCAGCAGCCCCTTGAGCCGGAACATCACCTGAACCCGTGTCGTGACGGGGGTGTCTCGCCACGCCGGGTAGGCGGCGGCCGCGGCGGCCACCGCGGCGTCGACCTCATCGGCAGTACAGCGCGGCGCCTCCGCCATCACCTCGCCGGTGCTGCTGTTCGTGATCGGGTAGTACTCGCCGCTGGTGGTGTCCCGCCACTCGCCTCCGACGAAGTACTTCAACCGTTGTGCCATCGGCGCCTCTTCTCTCGACAAGGACCTGGAGACCGACCCGATGATGGTCGATCGTGGCGGGTGATGCCTGCCGAGAAGGGCCGGATCGGCATGCGAGGCCGCGCGGCGACGGAGAGGACGGTCACCAGGTGGAGTCTCCCGGAGGCGGCTCCGCCACCGGAGACCACCCCTCCGGCGGCGGAATGTCCCGTTCGGCGGGCACGGCACGGATTCGATGTGTAGAAAGGTGACCAATTGGGAAGAGTCCCGCCGGCTGCCACGTGGGCGCAGCCGAAGGAGTGAGGAGATCCATGGCAAGGACCCCCGACAGGCATTCCGGCTCTTTGCTGCGCCGTCTGCCGGTGGTGCTCGTGGCGGCGGCGCTGCTGGGAGCCGGCTGCAGCGGCAACTCGCCCTCCATCCTCGACACCAAGTCGGCCGACGCCGCCCGCATCTCCCGCCTGTGGTGGCTGCTGTTGAGCATCGCGACGGTGGTGTTCGCCATCGTCGTCACCCTGCTGGTGATGGCACTGCGCCGCCGCAAGAAGACCTACGAGGCGGGTGAGGCGACGCGCCGTGGCGAACGGCTCGTCATCTGGGGCGGGATCGTGCTCCCCGCCGTCGTTCTCGTCTCGCTCTTCTCCGTCGTCCTCGTCGACATCAACGCCCTCGCCGACCCCAACGAGCTCCCCAGCAACGCCCTCACCATTCACATCACCGGCTACCAGTGGTGGTGGGAGGTGCAGTACCCCGGCACCGACGCCGTCACCGCCAACGAGATCCACATCCCGGTCGGTGAGCACGTCCGGGTCGAGCTGACCTCCGGCGACGTCATCCATTCCTTCTGGGTGCCACAGCTCGGTCCGAAACGGGACCTCATCCCCGGCAAGACCAACGAGATCGTGCTCACCGCCGACGAAGCGGGCACCTACCGCGGTGTGTGCGCCGAGTTCTGCGGCGTCCAGCACGCCAACATGCAGATGCTCGTCATCGCCGAGCCTCGCGCTGACTTCGACGCCTGGCTCGCCAACGAGGCACAGCCGGCACTCGACCCGGCGTCACCCGAGACCGTCCGGGGCAAGCAGGTCTTCCTCTCCGGACCGTGCGTCGGATGCCACACGATCAGGGGCGTCTCCGAACTGGGTCACCTCGGTCCCGACCTCACCCACCTCGGGAGCCGCTCCACGTTCGCCGCCGGGGTCATCGAGGAGACACCGGCCAACCTCGCCACCTGGATCCGCGATCCGAACCAGATGAAGCCGGGAGTCTCCATGCCACCGGACGACACACTCAGCGATGACGACCTCGCCGCGGTCGCCGCCTACCTGGACTCGCTGCGATGAGCGCCCCGCTGACCCCCGCCGAGGAACTGGCCGCCCTCGATCAGCTGTGGGGCAGTGAACCAACGGTGTGGGCGAAGCTCTCCTCCACCGACCACAAGGTGATCGGCAAGCGGTACCTCGTCACTGCCTTCGTGTTCTTCCTGCTCGCCGGCGTCATGGCGCTGGTGATGCGCACCCAGCTCGCCGAATCGGGCCTGCGTCTCCTCAACCCCGAGCTGTACGACCAGCTCTTCTCGATGCACGGCACCACGATGATCTTCTTCTTCGCCA
>CAYUDA010000224.1:0-3140 GCA_964443425.1 uncultured Acidimicrobiaceae bacterium | reverse complement strand
CAGTCGATCTGGACCGAGGTCGAGGTGGGAGGCGCCACCGGATGGGTGAACGTCGCCTACCTCGCCTACCTGGGAGGCACCTTCGACGCCACGGCCGACACCGTGGCGATGATCGGCGAGACACCGGGGGCCGAGACCATGGTCGACCTGGGGACCATCGTCGCCGATGCGTACGCCTCGTCCGATCCCAATTCCGAGATCGTCGTCTCGGTGGCGCCCACGGTCGGGGACCTGGGCGAGATCACCTATGACGTGATCGGGCTCGGCGACGATGCGCTGTTCGGGGTTCGCCTCCACGTCTTTGGCGCCCCCGACGCCGGCGGCGAAGGGTTCACCCTCGACTCGGTAGAGCTGACGCCATTCTGTGGGCGGGGTGTCTCCGCCGACGGCTTCTGCCTCTGAGGGACTTCGGCACCGGCCGGTGACTCCGGGCCGGTGCCCTGGCTCGGCGCCGCCCGCTACAGCACCGGGGTGTCGCGGCTCATGTCGGCAAAGAGGGTGAACTCGGCGAGGAACGACAGGTCGATCTTGCCGGTGGCACCCTGGCGGTGCTTGCCGATCTTGACCTCGGCGAGGCCCTTGGTTTCCTCGGCCTCCGGGTGGTAGTACTCGTGACGGTAGATGAACAGGACGACGTCGGCATCCTGTTCGATGGCGCCGCTCTCCCGCAGGTCGCCGAGGTGCGGATGCTTGTCTTCCCTCGACTCCAGGGCCCGGTTGAGCTGGGAAACCGCGATCACCGGGACGTGGAGCTCACGGGCCAGGTTCTTGAGGTTACGGCTGATGGTGGCGATCTCCTGCTGGCGGTTCTCGCCGGAGGTGCCCTGCATGAGCTGCAGGTAGTCGACCACCACCAGGCCCAGCCCGGGGCGGCGCCGCAGCCGGCGGCACTTGGCCCGAATCTCGGTGACGGTGAGCCCGGGAGAGTCGTCGACGTAGATCGGCTTGTGGTAGAGCACGCTGGCGGCACGGGAGAGCTTGGTGAAGTCGCTCTCGGTGAGCTGGCCGTTGCGGAGCCGGCGTGAGTCGATGCGGCCCTCGGCGCTGAGCAGCCGCGTCACGACCTCCTCCCGGCTCATCTCGAGGGAGAAAATCGCCACCGGGATGTCCTGGACCGCGACGTGCTGGGCGATGTTGAGGGCGAGGGTGGTCTTGCCCATGCCGGGTCGGGCCGCGATCACCACCAGGTTGGTGGGGTGCAGCCCCGCCAGCTCCCGGTCGAGGTCGCGAAACCCGGTGGGGATGCCGGTGACGTCGGCGCCGCGCCGGTTCAGCTCCTCGGCCCGTTCGATGGCTGGTCCCAACAACGGGTCGATCAGCTCCAGACCGTCGCCTACCCGGCGCTCCGACACCGCGAACACCGCCTGCTCGGCGCGGTCGAGCACCTCGCCGATCGGCTGGTCGACGGCGGTCGCCAGCGTCCCGACCTCCCCCCCGGCCCGCATCAACCGGCGCCGCAAAGCGTGCTCCTCGACGATCGCGGCGTAGTGCTCGACGTTGGAAGCAGTCGGTACCGAGTCGAGAACCTGGGTGAGGTAGCCGACACCGCCGACCCGTTCCAGGGCGCCGGTGCGGCGCAACGCCTCGGCAACGGTGACGGCGTCGATCGGCTCGTTGGCGTCGAAGAGCGATGCGATCGCCTCGAAGATGCTCTGGTGGGCGGGGCGGTAGAAGTCCTCGGCGTGCAGCTTCTCGAGGGCGATGTTGGCGGCGTCGGTGGACAGCAACACCGCTCCCAGCACCGACTCCTCGGCTTCGACGCTGCTGGGCGGGACCCGGAGCCGGCTCTCCCGGTCGATCACGGATGTCACGTTGTGGTCCTCCTCGTCACGGGCCCCTCCTCCGCTCTCTCCTGGTTCTACAGGCTGCCCGTGACACGTTTGCCTTGGCCACCGGAGCGCGCGAGGACCACCAGTCGAACGTTCGGGGAAGAGCAACCTGAGTGTACGAGTCGCCTCTCGATCTCGGAACCCCTCTCGCAGGTGGGATTTCGCGAGGCGTGATTTCTTTTCCCGGCCTGCCGCTCTGGAGCGGCGCGACCCGTCCCGGAGCGCCGGATCACGGGCTCCGGGACACGAGCCGGCGAGGACTCAGGCCGGGATGATGTCGAGCGTCACCCGGAACTCGACCTCGGGATGAGGTTGCAGGGTGACCTCGTGCAGGCCGATCTCCTTGATCGGGGTGTCGACACGCACGATGGCGCGGTCGACCTCGATCCCGGTGAACTTCTTGATGGCAAGGGTGACGTCGGCGGCGCTGACCGATCCGAAGAGCTTGCCTTCGTCCCCGGAGCGAGCCGCGACCACCACCCGGGACCCGACGAGGGCCTGGGCGAGCTGCTCGGCATCCGCCTTGGCCCGGATCTCGGCCTCCTCCCGGGCGCGACGCATCGATTCCGCCTGACGGACCGCTCCGGCCGTCGCGGCCACGGCCTTGCGCTTCGGGAGCAGGAAGTTGCGGGCAAAGCCGTCGGCAACCTCGACGATGTCGCCCTTGCCGCCCAGGTCGGGCACGTCGGTGGTGAGGATGACTTCCATCAGGATCGAGTCTGGGTGTAGGGCAGCAAGGCCATCTCCCTGGCGTTCTTGATCGCCATGGCGACCTGACGCTGGTGAATCCCACACGCGCCGGTGATCCGGCGGGCGCGGATCTTGCCGCGATCGGACATGTACTTGCGCAAGACGGCGATGTTCTTGTAGTCGATCGGCTCGGCGCCGCTGCGACAGAACTGGCACACCTTCTTCTTGCGGCGCGCATCGGCCGCCGAGGGGCGTCTGGTGCGCTTGATGCGCTTCTTCGGGGGCATGGTCGGTGTCCTCCTTGGACCTAGAACGGAGCTTCGTCGGGCCCGTAGTCGTCGCGGGCGGTCGGAGCCGGCGGGACGTTGGAGCCGCCACCGCCACCGCCGCCGTAGTCGCCGCCTCCGGCCCGCGGGGTCCGGGTCACCGACGCCGTCGCCCACCGGACCGAGGGGCCGATGTCGTCGATACGAACCTCGATGACGGAGCGCTTGTCGCCTTCGGGGGTCTCCCAGCTGCGCTGCTCGAGGCGCCCGGTGACGATGACCCGGGTTCCCTTCTGCAGTGACTCGGCGACGTTCTCGGCCATCTCCCGCCAGCAGGTGCCGCCGAAGAAGCTGG
>CAYUDA010000223.1:0-3149 GCA_964443425.1 uncultured Acidimicrobiaceae bacterium | reverse complement strand
TCTGGAACGACGCCGCCTACCGGCTGATGCCCCGGTAGCCACCGACGGCGGGCACCACATGGAAGGAGACGGCGGTTGGACACGGCATCGGCGAAATGTTAGCGTTCCCGTTAACGATAACGGTCACGGGCAGGGGCCCGAGGGGCTGGTCGCGCACCATGCCAGACCGTCTCGTTTGGAGGAGAGTTCGCGAGGGAAACCGGGAGGAAACATGTCCAGACCAAGAAGGCGGAGCCCGTTCGCACTGCTGATTCTGGCCGTCGTGATGGGGCTGCTGGTGGCTTCGTGCAGTAGCACCACCGAAGAGACGACGACCACGAGTGCCCAACCCGACGAAACGACCACCACCGCGGCCCCGGACGCCGGTCAAGCGACCGACGCCGGGTTCTGCGCCGACACCGACATCATCTTCTTCCCCGGCGGCCCTGAGGGCGGCCCGTTCGCCACGGTCGTCTACAACGGCGCCGTTGCCGCCGAGAAGACCCTGGGAGCCAACGTCGAGTACGTGTGGTCCGACTGGGATCCCGAGAAGATGTTGACGCAGTTCCGCGAGGCCATCGCCACCAACCCCGACGGCATCGCCATCATGGGTCACCCTGGTGACGACGCCTTCGCCCCGCTGGTCGACGAGGCCGAAGCAGCCGGCATCATCGTGACGAGCCAGAACACCACCCTGCCCACCATCGAGGCGAAGTACGCCAGCAACGGCTTCGGCTACGTGGGTGCAGAGCTGTACTCGGCCGGGCACGCGCTCGGCGCCGAGGCGGTCGCCCGCTTCGACCTGGCCAGCGGCGACCGGGCGATGGTCTGGGGTCTCCTTTCCCAGGCCGGGCGCGGGGAACGGACCAAGGGCGTCATCGACGCACTCGAGGAAGCCGGCTTGACCGTCGACTATCTCGAGATCGACTCCGCGACCAACGCCGATGCGGCGGCTGGGACCCCGACGTTCGTCGGGTATGTCTCGTCGCATCCCGACGTCAAGCTCGTCGTCACCGACCACGGTGCACTCACCGCGGCGCAGCAGACCTACTTCGAGGCTGCCAGCCTCGGGCCTGATGATGTCATCGGTGCGGGCTTCGACCTGAGCGCATCGACCGTCGAGTCGATCCGGGCCGGATGGACCGACCTGGTCATCGACCAGCAGCAGTACCTGCAGGGGTTCTACCCGATCCTCCAGATCTGCATGACGCACAAGTACGCGTTCACCGGGTTGCACATCGACACCGGGGCCGGCTTTGCGTACAAGGAGAACATCGATCTCCTCGCAGACCTGGTGACCGACCAGATCCGCTAGAAAGGAACTGCTCGGCCGTGTTGCGGCCGAGACGAGAAGGGGCACAGATCAATGCCTAGTCCGGAACACCAGCAACGGGCTCCCCGCCTCGAGTTGAGGGGCGTCACCAAGCAATTCGCTGGCGTCAAGGCACTGTCGGATGTCGACTTCCGTCTCGGCCGCAACGAGATCGTCGGCCTGGTCGGCGACAACGGCGCAGGGAAATCGACCCTCATCAAAGTCATCTGCGGCTACCACGACCCCACCGAAGGGGAGATCTTCTTCGATGGCGCTCCCGTCACCAACCTGACCGTCGAGAAAGCCCGGGAACTCGGCGTCGCCGCGGTGTACCAGGAACGGGCCCTCGCCGATCTCCAGACCCTGTGGCGCAACATCTTCATCGGACAGGAGATCGAGACCCGCTTCGGCTTCCTCAACGTCCGCGAGATGCGCAGAGCCACCCAGAAGCTGATGGTCGAATCCATGGGATTCACCTCGACGGCCGTCACCGCCGACTCCGTGGTGAAGAACTTCTCGGGGGGCGAGAAGCAGGGCATCGCCATCACCCGGGCTCTCCACTTCGACGCAGAGATCCTGATTCTCGACGAGCCGGCGGTGGGCCTGTCGATCAAGGAGATCGACAAGCTGCTCCACTTCATCCAGACGATCCGGGACGCCGGGAAGTCGGCGATCCTGATCGACCACAACATCTTCCACGTCTACGAGGTCGCGGATCGGGTGGTCATCCTCGACCGCGGCAAGATCGCGGGACGCTTCAACCCCAAGAGCCGGAGCGTCATCGAACTGACAGAGATCATGCGTGAGATCGCCGAGACCGGGGCGTCGTCGGTCCCCGATGATCCCTACGAGGACGACGGACCGGGCGAAGAGGTGGCGTCGTGACCGACCTGAGGACAGACTCGGAGGGATTCGTCACCGACGCCGCATTCGATGGGCGCGGGATCTCCTTGCTCAAGGAGCCGAAGCGGTTCCTCAGCACCTACGCCGGTCAGGTCGGCATCACCGGTGCGTTCCTCGCCCTGTGGCTCACCTTCGTGCTGGCGGCACCCGACACCTTCCTCCACGCCGACATCTACCGCGCCTACGCCGCCACGATCCCGATGTTCGGCATCGTCGCCCTCCCGCTGACGCTGGTGGTCGTGGCCGGGGAGATCGACCTCTCCTTCCCGTCGGTCATGGCGCTGGGCATGGTCGGATTCGTCCTGGTGTGGGAGGCGACGGACAGCGTCCCGCTCGCCGTCCTCGTCTCCTTGCTCATCGGGGTGGCCTGCGGGCTGCTGAACGCACTCATCGTCGTCACGATCGGGGTGCCCGCGCTCGTCGCCACCATCGGCACCATGTTCTTCTTCCGGGGGCTGGCGACCGTCGCCATCGGGGGCAGGAACGTCACCCTCGCCCCGATCCGGGAATCGATCTTCTTCCGGCTGTTCGTCGGCAAGTTCCACAGCATCCCGATGCAGTTCTTCTGGCTGCTCCTCGTGGCAGCCGCGGTCTGGATCCTGCTCAACCGCCACAAATTCGGCGCCGCCGTCTACGTGATCGGCGACAACGTGCAGACGGCCGAACTGCAGGGCATCAAGACCGGCCGGGTTCGCATGATCCTCTTCGTCCTCGTCGGGGTCGCCGCGTCATTCGCCGGCATCCTGTCGAGCCTCTTCATCGTGTCGTTCTTCCCGTCGGTCGGCGAAGGCCAGCTGCTGCCGGCACTCGCCGCCGTGTTCGTCGGGGGCACGTCGGTGTTCGGCGGCAAGGGCACCATCCTCGGCACCGTGCTCGGCGCCTTCATGATCGGGACGATCTCGGCCGGGATCGTGGCCGTCGGGCTCACCGGGTTCTACACCCAGCTGATCTACGG
>CAYUDA010000222.1:0-3154 GCA_964443425.1 uncultured Acidimicrobiaceae bacterium | reverse complement strand
TCACCAAGGACTACCCGATCGAGCAGTACATCCGCGACACCAAGATCGACACCCTTTACGAGGGAACTACGGGGATCCAGGCCCTCGACCTGTTCTTCCGAAAGATCGCCCGCGACCAGGGTCAGGCGTTGACGGCGCTCGCCGCCGAGATCGTCGAGCTGATCAAGGGCGGCGCCGAGGAGCTGGCCACCGAACGGGAGCTGCTGGGCACCGCCCTCGACGACACCCAAGCACATCTCGGGGTGATGGTGACCCAGCTGATGGCCGCCCAGGAGGACCCCACCCAGCTCTACATGCTGGGGCTCCACGCCAACGCCCTGCTGGGGAGCATCTCGGAGGTGGTGATCGGTTGGCTGCTGCTCCGCCACGCCGCGGTCGCAATCGAGGCCCTTCCTGCCGCTGCCGGGCAGGACCGGGATTTCTACGAGGGGAAGGTGGCGGCTGCCCGCTCCTTCGCGTTCCATGCGCTCCCCAAGGCGAAGCTGCGACGGGAGGCGGCGGAGCGGGAGGACGGCGCCGTGATGGACATGAGCGACGAGGCGTTCTAGGAGGCAGTGGTCCGACATCGCAGGGACCCCGGGCGGCGGGAAGAGACGGCTCGCCGCCCAGGTCCCGCCACAATGCAGCAGGCCGGCGTTGCCCAACGCCGGCCCGCTGCTCTGGGGGGAGCACTCCTCCCGTCGGAGGCCTTCAGTTCTGGTCGATGAGCCGGCTCACCGCCTCTCGCAGCTCGTCACGGCGACGTGGCGATGTCGCATCCACGGCCGCGCACGCTCGATGCGATGAGTTGGGTGAGGATCGGGGTGTCCTCGACGATGAGCGTGGGCACGGGTTTCGTTCATGTTCCGATCGCCACCGTACCGCGCAGGTGCCCACGCCGTGCCTCGGCGGCGAGCCGATGGGGCAATCGCTGACCCGACACCGGGCGGTTTGAGCTAACGCGGCGGCCCTGCACCGTTTCTTTCTGGACAGAATCTGGATGGATCCTCAAGGGTTCCGTCTCGAAATGCCGATATGCAAGAAGTGAGATATCGAAAGCGGGCGGAAGGGGCTGAGGAGCGCCGCGGCCGTGTCGGTGCCTTCGCCCTCGCGACGCTCGGCGCCACACTGCTCGTGATGAGCGCGGTCGCCTTCTCCTCCGCGAACGTCGCTCAGCGTGTCGCCACCAACGCCGAGGCCCTGCACTGGGCCAACGGGATGCTGGGTCACGTGGAGATCTCCTGGGAGTCGATCGGTGGAGCGCTCGCCGAGGCCCGCCTCGGGGACGAGGGCGCCGCCGCTCCCGAGGAGGTGACGGCGGCGACGGACGCGGCGCAGGCACACCTCGACGGGGCCGTCGCCTGGCGGGACGCGGCAGGTAATCCGGGTGGCGTGCTCGACAGCGCCGCCTCCGCCTACCTCGACGTTGCGGACGAGACGCTGGCGCTGATCACGGCAGGAGATCTCGTCGCCGCCTCCGATCTGCGCGCCGTCCAGCTTGTTCCGCGGCGCCTCGAGTTGGTCGAGCTGGCCACGGTTCGCCAGGACGAGGCGGTGACCTCCATCGCGGCCTCGGAGGCCTCCGCCGGCAGGGTTGCCAGCCTGCTGCGGTGGCTGCTCCTGATGGCGATCCCGGCGCTGGCGATGCTGGGATATCGCCGTCATGTGCGCAAGGAGCTGCGGGAGCATTCGATCCGAGCGAAGAGCGAGTTGGAAGCCCAGCGTGAGGTGGGCAAGGCCAAGGAGGACCTCCTCGCCGGCCTCTCGCATCAGTTGCGGACTCCACTCACCGGTATCGTCGGGATCGGCGATCTGCTGCGTGACGATCCGGAGATCCCCATCCTGCAGCGTGATCTCATCGGCACCTTGCATGCCGAGGCGACCGAACTGTCCCGCCTGGTGGAGGATGCCATCGCTTTCACCCGTTTCAGCCGGGATTCCGGGCCGGCGCCGCTCCGGGCCATCGCGGTGCGTCCCATGCTTCAGGAGCTGTGCGATGACGCTTCGGGCATCGGCCACGCCGTGGAGCTGGATTGCCCGCCGGCGTTCGTGTTGGGGGCGGCGAGTTGCCTTCCTCACGCCGTCTGGAACCTGCTCTCCAACGCCCGTCGCCACGGCGGTTCCACCACCCGCCTGTCTGGCAGGGTGGCGGGCGAGTGGTTCGAGATCATCGTCGCCGACGACGGGCCCGGGGTGGACGAGAAGATGGCGACGAACCTGTTCGAACCTTTCGCCAATCAGGGAAACCGGGCATTGCTGACCGGCAGCCTCGGCATGGGCCTGGCGGTGGCGCAGGGTCTCGTCGAGCGGATGGACGGGGAGCTGGAGTACGTGCGGGAGGACGGCTGGACCGAGTTCCGGATCCGGGTCGCCCTCGCTCCGGGATTCGAGCAGGAGCACGACTGGCCGCCGGCATTGGTCGGGGAAAAGGCAGGCGAGTGAAACGCTGGACTTCCGTCGCCGGCCTCTTCTTGGTGTTCGGCCTCGTCATCGGCGTGGGCGGTCGGGCGACGGCCCAGGCTGCCACCGTGCCGACGGGCGTCTTCCACGCCTTTCCGGAACCGCCACCGGACGAGCTCCCGAACGGCAAGGTGCCGGGCGAGAAGGTGCCCAAGGACAAGGAGCCGAAGGACGAAGGTGATACGACGGGCGACACCACGACCACCACCTCCACCTCCACCACGATCCCGGAGGGGGACGCCGCCACGACCACCACCTCTACCACGGTCGCGGTGGGGGACGACACGACGGCGTCGACCACCACGACGACGCCGACCACCACGACGACGCCGACCACCACGACGACTACTACGACGACGACGACCACATTGGCGGGTGGCGGCGGTGGGGTGACACCGCCGGGGAGCGACACTCCGGGGGAAGAGACGCCGGTGGAGAACGCCGAGCCGTCCGTCACCGTCGCGCCGTCGGTGTTGTTTGCCACCGGAGCGCCCGTCGCCACCTCCGCGGCGACGCCGCTGGAGGTGATCGGGTTCGCGTTCCGCGACGTGGTGGAGGAGCTGCGCCTCAACCTGCTGCCGGCGGCGCTGCTCGGGATGTTCACCGCCCTACTGCTGTTGCGGCCGCTCGAGGCGCGAACGCGGGGGTCGAAGGGCGACGGCCGCGGGTAGCCTCGGCGCTATGAACGACATGTACCGGCGGATCCTCCGTTTGC
>CAYUDA010000221.1:0-3164 GCA_964443425.1 uncultured Acidimicrobiaceae bacterium | reverse complement strand
CCGGCACGTGGCTCGGATTGATGCCGTTGGCGCGGAAGTGCTCGACGATGATCCGACCGGTGTTGGCTTCGTACTGGTCGGCAACCTCGTCGGCGGTGAGTTGGCGGACCACCGGGACCGGACCGTTGAAGTGATCGGCATGGGTCGTGCCCAGACACTCGATCGGCATCCGTGCCTGGGCGAAGGCCGTTGCGTAGGTGCTGTGCACATGGACCACGCCACCGATGTCCGGGAAGGAGCGATAGAGCTCGAGATGGGTTGCGGTGTCGATCGAAGGCCGCAACTCGCCGGCGACGATGGTGCCTTCGAGGTCGAGGACGACGATGTCGTCTGGGGTCATCTCGGCGTAGGGGACGCCGCTCGGCTTGATGGCGACCAGGTCGTCGCACCGGCCGCTGACGTTGCCCCACGTGAGCGAGACCAATCCCTCCTCGGGGAGCCGGCCGTTCTGCCGGCAGACGTAGGCGCGGAGGTCGGAGAGGGCGCTCATCGGGTCGCCTCGCGAATCCGGTGCAGGGCCTTCATGACGTCGAAGAGGTCGCGGGGGCCGCCGACCCCGAACGCATCGTGGATCCTGCGATAGAGCCGGTACAGCTCTTCGTACACCGCCACCGCCTGCGGATCGGGATCGACGGCGCCGGACGGCTCGGGAACCATCGCCTGCTGCGCAGCCTCGGTGGTCTCGTGGACGCCGGCGGCGACGCTGGCGAGGATCGCCGCCCCGACGGCGCATGTCTGCGAGGTGCCTGCCAGCTCGACGCGCCGACCGGTGACGTCGGCGTAGATCTGGACCAGCAGGTCGCTCTTCTTGGAGATCCCGCCGCTGAGCACGATCCGTTCGATCGGGACCCCGTTCGCCTCGAACTGCTCGATGATGCGCTGGGCGCCGAACGCCGTCGACTCTACGAGCGCTCGGTAGAACTCGGCGGGCGTCGTCGAGAGGGTCATGCCGATCATCACCCCGGACAGCAGCGGGTCGACGAGGACCGAGCGGTTGCCGTTGTGCCAGTCGAGCCCGAGGAGCCCGCTGGCCCCGGGAGCGATCTCGGCGGCGCCGGCGGCCAGCTCGTCGAGCCGTGCCGCGGTTCCGCCGCTTCCGGGTGCGAGGGTTCCCGCAAACCAGTTGAAGATGTCGCCGACCGCCGACTGCCCGGCTTCGAGGCCGGCCATGCCGGGGATGATGGAGTCGGGGACACTGCCACACAAGCCGTCGATCAGCGGCCGGTCGCCCCGTACCACCGTCGTGTCACAGGTGCTGGTGCCGATGATCTTGACCAGGATGCCCTCGGCGACGCCGGCGCCGACCGCACCGGTGTGGGCGTCGAAGGCGCCGGCGGCGATGGTGATGCCGGGACGGAGACCGAGTTCGGCGGCGCGCTCGTCGGCGAGCCCGCCGATGGAGGTGTCGGAGGCCTGGGCGGCCGTCGAGTAGCGGAATGCCCCCATCCCCGGCTCGATGGCGTCGAGGAATGCGGCCGACGGCAACCCTCCCCACGCCGTGTCGTACATGGCCTTGTGGCCGGCGGGACAGATGCCGCGGGCCATGGTCGCCGGGTCGAGTCGCCCCGCCAGATATCCGGGGACGAAGTCGGCCAGCTCCACCCACCCATCGGTCGCGTCACGGACGTCCGGATCGGCGGTGCGCAGGAAGTGGGCGAGCTTCGCCCAGTACCACTCGCTCGAGTAGGTGCTGCCGCATGGACCGAGGTAGGGGAGTCGCTCCCGGGGCACCGTCTCGTTGATCTCGGCGGTCTCGGCGTGGGAGGTGTGGTCCTTCCACAACCACGCCATGGCGTTCGGGTCGTCGGCGAAGCGGTCGTCGAGACCGAGTGGCACGCCGGCGGCGTCGACCGGCATCGGAGTCGAGCCCGTGGTGTCAACGCCGATGCCCACCACGTTCGACCTGTCGAACCCGTCGCGTTCCGCCGCGTCGAGTGCCAGCCGGATGGATGCGCGCAGCCCGGTCACGTAGTCACGCGGCGACTGGCGGGCGAGGAGGGCGTCGCCGGCGTCGGTGACGACCCCATCGGTGCCGTGCTCGTACGCATACATACCCTCGCCGAGTTCGGCGCCCGTCATGGCATCGACGACCACGGCTCGTACGCTCGCGGTGCCGTAGTCGACGCCGATGATCGCCGGTCTGGTTGGGGTCTCCCCACTCATTGGTAACTCGTCCCCTTCCGTTCTTGCCGCGCAGGGCATGTTAACGCTCCCGTTAACGATAACATATCAGAAGAATCCTGATATAGTGAAACGCCGCGTGGGTCCGAGTTCGACCGTCGAGGAGTAGAGGTGCTGGGTCAGAGAATCACCATGAAGGACGTCGCCGCGCGCTGCAACGTCTCGACGCAGACCGTTTCCCGCGTCATCAACCAGCGCCCCGATGTCGCTCCGGCCACGAGGCGCCGTGTCGAGGAGGTGATCGAGCAGTTGGGCTACACGCCGAGCGCAGTGGCGCGGACGCTGGTCGCCAGGCACAGCAATGCGATCGGGGTGCTCCTCGCCGGCATGGGATACACCGGGACCGCCCTCACGCTGCGAGGCATCGTCGACGAATCGGCCAATCTCGGTCTCACCGTGCTGATCGCCGAGCTTCCCGAGGGCGACAGCCTGGACGATCCGCGACCTGCGATCTCGGCGCTGACCGAACGTCATGTCGACGGCATCATCATGTCGGTTCCCGCCATCGGCCATGCCGTCGACCGGAT
Source organism: uncultured Acidimicrobiaceae bacterium (assembly GCA_964443425.1). Classification (GTDB taxonomy): domain Bacteria; phylum Actinomycetota; class Acidimicrobiia; order Spongiisociales; family UBA5794; genus CAYQEC01. The sequence goes on along the minus strand of CAYUDA010000221.1, from coordinate 456 downwards.
CAACGCGGTGTTGCCCGATCATTCCGAGCCGGTCGTGTTCGTCAAGGCAGGGGTGTCCGACCGCTACTCGAGCGTGCTCGTCGACAACATGGGCGCCATCGAGGAGGTCGTCGACCATCTGGTCTCGCTGGGGCGGACCCGCATCGCCCACATCTCGGGTCCCGACACCTGGCACGAAGCGAGGGCACGCTGTGAAGGCTGGCGGCGCGGGCTCGAGAAACACGGTCTGGTTCCGGACCCTGACCTCTGTGAGGAGGGAAACTGGTCGCCGTCGAGCGGCTCGGATGCGATGGAGACCCTGCTCCGCCGGGTTCCCGATCTCGACGCGGTGGTGGCCGCCAACGACCGCATGGCGCTGGGCGCGTTGCACGTGATCCGGGGCCGTGGTCTATCCATCCCCGGCGACGTGGCGGTCACGGGTTTCGACGACATCGAGGATGCCGCCTGGTTCGCGCC
>CAYUDA010000220.1:0-3168 GCA_964443425.1 uncultured Acidimicrobiaceae bacterium | reverse complement strand
CACCGAGGAACACCGAGTCGTGGGTCCACACCCACACGCTGGGCGCCTCCATGAGGGCACCAAGACGCACCGCGCCTCGCATGTAGTCGCTGAACGTGAGGAACGTCGCCCCATAGCCGCGCAGCCCGCCGTGCACCGAGATCCCGTTGACGATTGCGCCCATGGCGTGCTCCCGCACCCCGAAACGGAGATTGCGACCGTGGCGATCGTCGCGGCTGAAATCAGTGGCGTCCTTGATGAGGGTGTTGGTGGAAGTGGCGAGGTCGGCGGAACCACCGATCACGTCGGGACGCGACGCCGCCAGCGAGTTGAGGACCTTGCCGGCGATCGACCGGGTGGCCGCCTTCGCCCCAGGCTCTCCGGCCGGGACCTCGAGCCGTACCGGCTTCGGATCGAAGTGAGCCTCCCAAGCCGCGGCGAGGTCGGAACGGTCTCCCATGATCATCTGGAAGCGTCGCTCCCACTCGCTGCGGGCCTGGCGTCCCCGGTCCATGGCGGTGGTGAAGTAGGCGGTCACCTCCGGGGGCACGTGGAACGGGGGGTAGTCCCAGCCCATCAGCTCCTTGACTCTCGCCACCTCTTCCTCGCCCAGCGGCGAGCCGTGGGCGGCGGCGGTGTCCTGCTTGGCCGGGCTCCCGTAGCCGATGTGGGTCTTGCAGGAGAGCAGCGAAGGGCGATCCTCGACCGCGACCGCCTCCCGCAGCGCCTCCTCCACCGCGGGCCGGTCGTGACCGTCGACGGTGAGCGTGTGCCAGCCGTAGGCGGCGAACCGCTTCGGAACGTCCTCGCTGAACGCCAGCGACGCCGGACCCACCAGGGTGATGCCGTTGTCGTCGTAGAGGTAGATGAGCCGGCCGAGGCCGAGGTGCCCGGCGAGGGATGCCGCTTCGGCGGCGACCCCCTCCATGAGGTCACCATCGGAGACCAAGGCATAGGTGTGATGGTCGACGAGGTCGGACCCGAATTCGGCGCGCAGGTGCTCCTCGGCGATCGCCATCCCGACGCCGTTGCCGAATCCCTGGCCGAGCGGGCCGGTGGTGGTCTCGATGCCACGGGAATGGTCTCGCTCCGGATGGCCGGGGGTGGGCGAACCCCACTGCCGGAAGTTGGCGAGGTCCTCGATGGTGATCGGGAACCCGGAGAGGTGGAGCAGCGAGTACAACAGCATCGAGGCGTGCCCGTTGGAGAGCACGAATCGATCCCGGTCGTGCCATGTGGGGTGCTCCGGGTCGACAGTCAGGAACTTGGTCCAGAGCACCACGGCGAGGTCCGCCATTCCCATCGGAGCGCCGGGATGGCCCGAGTTGGCCTTCTGCACGGCGTCGATGGAGAGCACTCTGATCGTGTCGACCGCAAGCTGTTCGATGTTGTCCGTCATCTGCTCCTCCCGATTGCGGCGCCAGCGTAGTGAGCCTGCCGTCAGCCGACGATCCCGAGGTCGTGCCGCGATTCGTTGAGTCGTTCGGCGCCGGCTTCACCCACCACCACGATGTCCTCGATCCGGATCCCGAACTCGCCGGGGAGATACACCCCGGGCTCGACCGAGAATGCCATCCCGGTGGCGAGGGTGAGGCCGTTGCCGGCGACGAGGTACGGCTCTTCGTGAACTTCGAGCCCGATCCCGTGCCCGGTGCGGTGGATGAAGGCGTCGCCGTATCCGGCGTCGCCGATCACGTCCCTGGCGGCCCGGTCGATCTCCTCCGCCGCCACCCCCGGCGCCACGGCGGCGACCCCGGCCTCCTGGGCTCGCCGCACCACGTCGTAGACCTCCTGCACCGCCGCCGGAGCCGGACCCACGTGGTAGCAGCGGGTGGTGTCGGAGTGGTACCCGTCCACCGATCCCCCGAAGTCGACCACGACGGCGTCCCCGGCGCCGATGACCCGGTCCCCGGGCTCGTGGTGGGGTGACGCTCCGTTGGGCCCGGCGGCAACGATGGTGAAGGCGGCTGCCTCGTGGCCCTCTTCGACGGTCATCTCGGCGACGAGCCGTGCCAGTTCCCGTTCGGTGCGGCCCGCAAAGCGCTCCTCCCGGAGGCGGAGCGCCACCCGGTCGGCGGCGGCGCCGGCCCGCCGCAGCCGTTCGATCTCGCCCGGTTCCTTGCGGAGACGGAGCTGGGTCATGAGCGGCCCCGCGGACTCGAAGGCGACCCCGGGGCAGCGGCTCTGCAACCCGAGCAGGAACCGGGCCCAGGTACCGTCCCCGACCGCGGCGCGGCGGACCCCACCCAGCATCCCGGCGACGAGGTCGACCGGGTCCTCGGTCTCGCTCCAGCGGCGCATCGTGAAGACCTCAGGTCGGGGAACCACCCGCGGAGCCTCCAACTCCGGCACCACCAGGACCGGCTCCCCTTCGCGGGGCACCACCGCCATGGTGAGGCGCTCCAGCGCCGTCGCCCGGTACCCGGTGAGGTACGGCAGCCCGGCCCCGACCGACAGCAGCAGCGCGTCGAGCCCGCGATCGGCCATGGCGATCCGAGCCCGTTCCATCCGCCCCCGGAAGTCGAACCCGGCCAGCTCGTTCATCGCGCGGCGGCTGCCAGCGAATCGCGGGCGTGATAGGACGACCGCACCAGGGGACCCGCCTCGACGTGTCCGAGCCCGAGACGGGCGCCTTCCGCCCGGTAGCGGGCGAACTCGTCGGGATGCACGTAGCGGTGGATGGGACGGTGACGGGGGGTGGGCCGCAGGTACTGCCCGATGGTGACGATGTCGACCCCCACTGCCCGCAAGTCGGCGAGGGCGCCCGCCACCTCCTCCTCGGTCTCCCCCATGCCCACGATGAGCCCGGACTTGACGGTCCCGGCCGGGTTGTGCCACTTGGCGCGGGCGAGCAATGCCAGGGATCGACCGTAACTGGCGGCGGTGCGGATCTCCCGCTGCAACCGGAGCACAGTCTCGGTGTTGTGGTTGAGGACGGTGGGCTTCTCCCCCATGACGATCTCGAGGGCGTCGAGATCACCCTTGAAGTCGGGAATGAGGACTTCGACGTCGCACTCGGGCACCGAGGAGCGGATGCGCTGGATGGTCTCGGCGAAGATCTCGGCTCCCCCGTCGGGGAGGTCGTCGCGGTTGACGGAGGTGAGCACGGCGTGGCGCAGGCCCATCGCCGCCACCGCCTCGGCGGCCCGTGCCGGCTCATCCAGGTCGACCTCGCCGGGACGGCCCGTG
>CAYUDA010000219.1:0-3215 GCA_964443425.1 uncultured Acidimicrobiaceae bacterium | reverse complement strand
TCGACCTGATCAACTCCGAAGGCTGATCGTCTCGTTCCAGCCGAGACGAACAGCTAGGTTTTGCGGGTCCCGGGTTCCGGGACCCGCAAAACCTCACACACCGGCACCACCGCACATAGAGGACCGATGACCACCACGACCGACACCCACTCCGGTGCCCCAAAGCGTCCCCCGGTGGCGGGGAGCAGGTCCGGGGCGGACAAGTGGTTCCGCCGCAGCCTCGCCCTCGCCGGTGCCAGCGTCCTCGTCATCCTCGCCACGATGCTGCTCTTCACCGTCATCGACGCCTGGCCGGTGTTCCGCCACGAGGGCCTGAGCTTCATCACGGGAACGACCTGGGACCCGGGAGTTTCCCGCACCGAGGTGACCGGCGAGTACGGGGCGCTGGCCTTCATCATCGGCACCCTGGTCACCGCCGGCATCGCCCTGGTGATCGCGGTGCCGCTCTCGATCGGCACCGCCCTCTACCTGACCCAGGTAGCGCACCGCAGGATCCGGAACCCGCTCACCTACGCCATCGAGCTGCTGGCGTCGGTCCCAAGTGTCGTCTACGGCCTGTGGGGCCTGCTCTTCTTCGTCCCGACCGTGCTGCGCCCGGCGATGGACTTCGTCGCCGGCACGTTGGGTGGATTCATCCCGTTCCTGGCGCCCCCCGTCATCACCTACAACTACTTCGCCGCCGGGGTGGTGCTCTCGATCATGATCCTCCCCATCATCACCGCGGTGACCCGCGAGGTGATGTCGAAGACGCCGGCGAGTGAGATCGGCGCTGCCTTCGCCCTCGGGGCCACCCGCTGGGAGATGATGCGCTCGGTGGTGTTGCCCCGGGCCCGTCCCGGCATGATCGGCGCCACCATGCTCGGCTTGGGCCGGGCCCTGGGGGAGACCATCGCCGTCGCCATGCTGATCGGCGGCTCCAAGCAGGTCGGCGACAGCCTCTTCAAGGGGGGCCAGTCGATGGCCGGGATCATCGCGGTGACCTTCCAGGAAGCCGCCCCCGAGAACGTCAAGGCTCTGATCGGGGTCGGCGTGGTCCTGTTCGTCATCACCATCATCGTCAACATGATCGCCCGCGGCATCGTTCTGCTGACCGGCGGGCACATCACGGGAGACGCCGCCGTATGAGCCTCTCCACCGCCTCTCCGGAGATCGAAACCGGCCTCCGCACCCGCACCCCCATGGCGGCGAAGCGGAAACGCAAGGACCGCGCCATGACCAGTCTGTTGCTGCTGTCGGTGGTGCTCTCGCTGATTCCGATCGGCCTCATCCTCTACCAGGTCGTTCTGCGGGGCGTCGGCGCCATGTCGTGGGACTTTCTCACCACGACCCAGCCCTTCTCGGGGCGTACCCCGGGTGGCGGCTACCTCAACGGCATGTTCGGGACGCTCTACCTGCTGCTGATCGCCGTCGTCGTGGCGGTGCCGCTCGGGATCGCTACCGCCACCTTCGTGGTGGAGTACAAGGACAGCAGGATGGCCCCGGTCATCCGGTTCTTCACCGACGTGATGACCGGGGTGCCGTCCATCTTCATCGGCCTCTACATCTACGCCCTGCTGGTGCAGGGGCGCATCGGGTTCTCGATCGGGTTCTCCACCCTGGCCGGGGGGCTGGCGCTCAGCCTCCTCATGCTCCCGATCGTGGCCCGTGCCTCCGAGGAGGTGCTGCGGCTGGTGCCGGACGACCTGCGCAACGCCGCCTACGGCCTGGGGGCCCGGCGCTGGCAGGTGGTGACCCGCACCGTGCTGCCTGCCGCCTCCAGCGGCCTCATCACCGGCTCGATGCTGGCGGTGGGCCGGGCTGCCGGGGAGACCGCCCCGCTGTTGCTGACGGCCCTCGGTGCGTTCGCCCTGGTGTTCGACCCGGTGAACGCTCCGCAGTCGGCGCTGCCCCTCCTCATCTACAACGAGGCCCGAGGACCGTTCGAGGCCGCCCACGCCCGGGCCTGGGCCGGGGCCCTCGAACTGATGCTGTTGGTCCTCATCCTCACCATCATCGCCCGCACGGTGAACCGAAGCTCCGAGCTGGAGCGGTAGCCATGACGACCGACGGAGCGGAAGAGAGCACGATGCCGGAGAGCGAGGTACCCAACATGACATCAGCGGACGCCGTCCCGACGCAGACCCCCGGGGTCGCATCGCGACGGACTGCCTCTCGTGTCAACGTCGAGGTGCGTGCCGCCGAGACACCCGGCGCCGCCGGTCCCGAGGTGGTGATGGCGACCGAGGGGATGGAGGTCTACTACGGGAGCTTCCGGGCGGTGAACCCGGTCGACCTCGACATCCGCGCCCGGGAGATCACGGCCCTCATCGGCCCTTCCGGCTGCGGCAAGTCCACCGTGCTGCGTTCCTTCAACCGCATGAACGACCTGATCCCGGGCGCCCGGGTCACCGGCATGGTTCGCTACCACGGCGAGGACATCTACGCCCCCGGCATCGACCCGGTCGAGATCCGGCGCCGCATCGGGATGGTGTTCCAGAAGCCGAACCCGTTTCCGAAGTCGGTGTACGAGAACGTCGCCTTCGGTCCCAAGATCGGCGGGTACAAGGGCAACATGGACGACCTCGTCGAGGAGTCGCTGCAGAAGGCGGCGCTGTGGGACGAGGTGAAGGACAAATTGCAGGATTCGGCGTTCGCTCTCTCCGGCGGGCAGCAGCAGCGGCTCTGCATCGCCCGGGCGATCGCCACCAGTCCCGATGTGCTGCTGATGGACGAGCCGTGTTCGGCGCTCGACCCGATTGCGACGTTGCGGATCGAGGAGCTGATGTTCGAGCTGAAGGAGGACTACTCGATCGTCATCGTGACCCACAACATGCAGCAGGCGGCCCGGGTGAGTGACCGCACTGCGTTCTTCAACGTCGACGTGCAGGAAAACGGGATGCGGACGGGTCAGCTCGTAGAATTCGACGAGACGGGAAGACTGTTCACCAACCCGAGTGATCCGGCGACCGAGGGTTACATCACCGGGCGCTTCGGCTAGGGAGGACGACCACGATGACGATCGATGACATGAGTTCGCAGGAGCGCCATCGGCAGCACGACGACGCCCGCCACCGTTTCTCCGAGACGCTCGACGAGATCCGTGCCGGCATGGTGCGGATGGGATCGATGGTGGTCGAGAACACCCGTCGGGCCGGTGAGGTGATCCTCGAGAACCGCCTCGATGTCGCCAACGAGGTGCGGGCGGCCGACGAAGAGGTCAACAAGGCCTACGCCCA
>CAYUDA010000218.1:0-3238 GCA_964443425.1 uncultured Acidimicrobiaceae bacterium | reverse complement strand
AACAACCCCACCGTCTCGAGCCATGACGGATCAGTGATCGGCTCGCAGTGCTCGGATGATGGCACGCCCCCGGACCTGCCTGCGCACCCGAGCGCGCCATACGGGCGAGTCTCGATAGAATGCCCGGTCCTGCAAGGGTCTCCGTCCGATCTCGTTGGATCGCCGATACACTCCGAAGGCGCCTGGAACGGTCTGCACGACTGTTGAGGGGGCGCACGCTCCCCGGCGGGTTCGATTCCGGTCCGCGTCTGCCGGGACAGGTTTCGGGAACCTCGCCGCGCCTCGCGGGCGTTGGTTTTGCGGGAACGTGGGATAGGCTGCCGCGCACCGATCGAGGGGATAGATGACCGAGGAATCGACACTGGGCGACCTGGTGCGGGAGCGCCGTCTCGCCGCGGGCTACTCCCTCGGCCAGCTCGCCAGCAAGGTCGGCCGGACCGCCGCCGTGGTCCGTGAGTGGGAGCGCGGCGAGGGATTCCCCGACCCGGACCTGGTGGAACGGCTCGCCGAGACCCTCGAGATCGACCTCGGCGACATCGCCGCCATGCTCCCACCACCCGAAGCGGCCGTTTCGCCGCCTCCACCGGAGCCGGAACCGCCCGCACCCGCAGCACCTCCTGCCGCCCCGGCTGCGGTGCCGGTAGAGGCCGCTCCCGCCACCCCGGCCGCCGACGACGACGTGCCGCAGATGGACGACGACCTCGGCCTTGGGGACCTGTGGTCGGCGGCCGACACCGCCATCGAGGTCGACGGTCCTGTCGAGGTCGGCGGTCCTGTCGAGGTCGGCGGTCCTGTCGAGGTCGGCGGTCCTGTCGAGGTCGGCGATCCGCCGCCGGCGATTCCGGTGCTCGATCTCGCCGACGCTCCCACCGAGGCGATCCTCCCACCGGTCGCGCCGCTCCCGCCCGAACTCCAGGCGGAGACCCCGGTTCCGGTGACCACCATCACCGTGCCGCCACGGCGCCCCACGCCCTGGGACGCCTGGTTCGACCCCTTCCGGGCCCTGTTCGACCCGCAGAAGCGCTGGCTCTACTGGATCCGGGCCGTGCTCACCATCGTGGTGTTCATCGTGCTGCTCCTGGTGCTGGCGTGGGCCGTCAAGGAGCTGTTCTCGGCGATCTCCGACGTCTTCGACTCGATCGAGCCGACCGACACCGTAGGGGACGTCGTCGGACTCGTCATCGGCGGCCTCGCGGGCTGAGTCAGCCGATCACCGAGCGGGCCAACAGCGAGATCGCGGCGAGGGTGGCCACGGCGAGGATCCCCCGCCGCATCCAGGCGCCCTCGAAACGGGCGGTGAGGCGGGAACTCATAGCCAGTCCGGCCAGCATCGCAGGGAAGAGGAAGGCGGCGATGAGCAGATCGTCGCCGGTGATCTTGCCGGCGAGCACCCGGGTCGTCACCGTGATGACGATGCCGATGCTGAAGACCACCGCCAGCGAAGAGCGGGTCTCGGCACCGGCGGAGTCCTTGTAGAGCAGCGCCACCGGGGGCCCGCCGATCGACGCCACCAGCGCCATGGTGCCGGAGAGGACCCCGGTGCCGAACAGGTTGACCGGCGTGCGGCGCACGCTGTGGCCGGTGGCGATGACCGCGACCGCGATGAGCACTGCCACCGCGATCAGGGCATCGATTTCCCGGATCGACGCCACCACCAGGAGGCCGACGCCGATGACCGACCCCGGGATCCGGCCCGCGATGATCCACGGGATGCCGGCGCGGTCGATGTTGTGGTGTTCCCGCCATGCCATCAGCAGCGTCATCGGGAAGACCACGAGGAGTTGGGGGACGGGGGTGAGCACCGGGTTGACCAGTGTGAGCAGGGGGACCGAGACCACACCGAAGCCGAGCCCGATGGTGCCCTGCACCACCGCGGCGAACACGCTCACTGCGAAGGCGATGACGAGTTGCAGGATCGATACGGGCATGGCGGGTTCGTTTCCACGGGGGGAGGCAAGGGCACCTGCTCGGTCGCTGAAACCGATGCCGGTGCGCCTCCGGAGTATCGCAGGTCCCTGAAATCAGGCGGAAGAGACGCAAAAAGTAAAAAATCAGACAAAAAGTGCGTGACTTTCCGACTAGAGGACCACTACAGTGCCCAACGCTCCGGGCCTCCGAACTATGTCCGCCGACCCCTGCCGATAGCGTGAGACTGTATCGCTCACAACCCAAGCGCCCTCGCCGCCGGCTCCGGCAACTGTTGTTGTTGGGGGCGGCGCCCTTGGTGCTTGCTTCGTGCTCGGGCTCGGGGCCCCAGACCTCCCTCGACCCCAAGGGGCCGATGTCGCGGGACATCAACAACCTGTGGCAGGTCGTCTTCGTCATCGCCGCCGTCATCTTCGTCATCGTCCAGGTGGGGCTGCTCTACTCGCTGTGGCGCTACCGAGCCCGCAAGGGCGACGACCGTGAGCCGGTGCAGCTCCACGGCAACACCCGCCTCGAGATCATCTGGACGATCATCCCGGTCGTCATCCTCGCCAGCATCGGCGTCCCCATCGTCAAGGGCATCTTCAACATCCACGAGATCCCCCAGGGCCCCGACGTGGTGCAGGTGAAGGTGACCGGGCACCAGTGGTGGTGGGAGTTCGAGTACCCCGATCTGACCAGCGAGGATGGGCGCACCCTCGTCACCGCCAACGAGCTCCACATCCCGGCGGGCCACAAAGTCAACCTCACGATGACCTCGACCGACGTCATCCACAGCTTCTGGGTTCCGTCGCTGGCGGGTAAGCGGGACCTCGTCCCTGGGCGGATCTCCCACCTCACCCTGGAAGCCGACGATCCCACCCCGCCCGGCGAGCCGCTGCCGGGCCAGTGCGCCGAGTTCTGTGGCCTCTCCCACGCCGACATGCGTTTCAAGGTCTTCGTGGAGACCGACGAGGGATTCCAGGCCTGGGCCGACGAGCAGCTCGCGCCGGCCACGCCTCCCACCGACGCACCCGCCACCACCGGGTGGGAGGTGTTCTCGACCACCTGCACCGCCTGCCACCGAGCCACCATGGACCAGGACGGCACCGTGAGCGTGGTCGGTGTCGAGCGCCACATCGACGTCCGTGGGGAGACGTTCGTCTCTTCTCTCGCTCCCGACCTCACCCACTTCGGGAGCCGCACCACCTTCGCCGGCAGCATCTTCGACAACACTCCCGAGCACGTCGCCACCTGGCTCGCCGACCCGTCGGCGGTGAAGCCGATGAACCCCGACCGCAACGACCTCACCGTTCCCCGGGTGCTCGGCATG
>CAYUDA010000217.1:0-3275 GCA_964443425.1 uncultured Acidimicrobiaceae bacterium | reverse complement strand
TCGCAGCATGTGGGAGCAGCGAAGACACGACAACGACCGCAGCCGAGGCGACAACGACCACAGCCGCGGCCGAAACGACGACGACGGCCGCGGAGACCACCACCATGGCCGATCAGCTGGTCATTGGCGTCTCGTGGAACAACTACAACGAGGAACGGTGGGCAGCCTGGGACGAGCCGGCGATCGTTGCCGCGCTCGATGCCGCAGGAGCCACCTACATCTCGACTGATGCAGGCTCATCTGCCGAGCAGCAGCTGTCCGACGTCGAGAACCTGATCACCCAGGGTGCGGATGCGCTGATCATCCTCGCCCAGGACGGCACCGCGATTAAGCCCGCAGTGGCGAGCGCAGCCGAGCAGGGCATCCCCGTGATCGCCTATGACCGGCTGATCGAGGATCCGGCCGCCTTCTACATCACCTTCGACAACGTCGAGGTGGGCAGGATGCAGGCCCGGGCCATCTACGCGGTCCAGCCGGAAGGCAACTACGTGTTCATCAAGGGCAACCAGGCAGACGCCAACGCCGACTTCCTTCGTGGAGGCCAGCAAGAGGTGCTGCTGGCGGAAACCGGCTGCACAGAGCTGGTCGCTCCTTGCCCCATCGTCAACGTTGGTGAGTCCTACACGGACAACTGGGACCCGGCAGTGGCCCAGACCAACATGGAGCAGTTCCTGACGCTGAACGACAACAACGTCCAAGCGGTCGTCGCCTCCAACGACGGCACCGCCGGTGGCGTGGTTGCCGCTCTCGCCGCGCAGGGCATGGCTGGTGAGGTTCCGGTTTCCGGGCAGGACGGCGACGCCGCCGCCCTCAACCGGATCGCGCTCGGCACCCAGACGGTGTCGGTGTGGAAGGACGCCCGTGAGCTGGGCAAGGCGGCCGGTGAGGTCGCCGTCGCTCTGGCGCAGGGCACGGCCATGGCCGATGTCACCGGCATGGTGGAGTTCACCACGCCGGAAGGCAACGTCATGAACTCGATCCTGTTGACGCCGGTTCCGATCACCCAGGACAACCTGTCCGTGGTCGTGGACGCCGGCTGGATCACGACCGACGTCCTTTGCCAGGGCGTCGATCCTGGAACCGTGGACGTCTGCGGTTGATCCGGTAACGAACTGACAGCGGAGCGCCGCGCTCACGGGTCATCCGTGGGCGCGGCGCCTCCATTCGATCATGCTTGAGGTGGGTGCGCGTGGCTGAGGCAACGGATACCATTCCGGAGGAGGAAATTCCAGAGGAGGAAACGGCCCAGCAAGGTCGCGGGTCGGGATTCGCCGCGATGTTGCGAGCGACCGAGATCGACACCCGCTTCCTCGGAATGATGGCGGCGCTGATCGTCATCTGGATCGGGTTCCACATCATGTCGGGTGGCACCTTCCTCACCGCCCGCAACTTGTGGAACCTCTCGGTGCAGACCTCGGCCGTCGCCATCATGGCGACGGGGATGGTGCTCATCATCGTCTCCCGCAACATCGACCTCTCGGTGGGTGCGGTGCTGGCCGCGGTCGGGATGGCCATGGCCCTGCTGCAGGCCGAGATCCTTCCCAACAAATTCGGGCTCGGGTACGACCACTGGGCGACCTGGATCATCGCCCTCGTCCTCGGCATCATCTTGGGCGCCGCCATCGGAGGGCTCCAGGGCGTCATCATCGCCTACGTCGGGGTGCCCTCGTTCATCGTCACCCTGGGTGGCTACCTGGTGTGGCGTGGCGTCGCGTGGTGGGAGGCGAGCGGCCGCACCATCGCCCCGATGGACAAGACCTTCCAACTCCTCGGCGGCGGTTCTCGCGGCAGGATCGGCGGCACCGCGAGCTGGATCGTCGGCATCATCGCCTGCGTCGCCTTCCTCGTCGTGCTCGTCACCGGCCGGCGCCGTCGCCTGAAGTACGGTTTCCGCCTTCGCCCCCGCTGGGCCGAGATCGCGCTCGGCATCTTCGGGTGCTTCGCGGTGCTGGGGACCGTGTACGTGCTCAACCGGTACTACCTGGCCGAGAACCTGGCGAAGCAGTACGCCGAGGACCGCGGGATCGTCTATCCCCCGGGCGGCCTCCACATCTCGCTCGGTCTCGCCAACCCGGTGCTGATCGCCATCGGGGTGGCGCTGGCGATGACGTTCATCGCCACCCGGCTCCGCTTCGGAAGATACGTGTTCGCCATCGGCGGCAACCCCGAGGCAGCGGAACTGGCCGGTATCAACACCCGCTGGACGATCGTCAAGACTTTCATCCTGATGGGGATCCTGGTGGCCATCGCCGCCGCGGTGCAGGTCGCCCGCCTCAACGCCGCCGTCAGCGGGCTCGGCCAAGGAACTGAGCTGTACGTGATCGCGGCCGCCGTCATCGGCGGCACGTCGCTCCTCGGCGGCTCCGGCACGATCTCCGGGGCGATACTCGGTGCCCTCGTCATGCAGTCGCTTGCATCCGGGATGGTGCTGATGGGGGTCGACGCTCCCATCCAGGACATCGTGGTCGGTGCCGTCCTCGTGTTGGCGGTCTCCATCGACTCGATCTACCAGCGGAGGGCAACGACATGACCGCAGAGACGACTCAACAGGTGCCCCTGGTCGAGATGCGCGACATCCGGGTTGCCTTCGGCGGCGTCCACGCCGTCGACGGAGTCTCAGTCGACCTGTACCCGGGCGAGGTCGTCGCCCTGGTGGGCGGCAACGGCGCCGGGAAGACGACGCTGATCAAGACCCTGTCCGGCGCCCACCGCGCCGATTCTGGTGAGATCAGGGTCAATGGCAAGAAGGTCACGATCACCACACCCCGCGACGCCAAGGCCCTCGGGATCGAGACCCTCTACCAGACCCTCGCCCTCGCCGACAACGTCGACGCCCCGTCCAACATGTTCCTCGGCCGGGAACTGATGAACCGATGGGGCATGCTCGACGACACCGCCATGGAGGACGCCACCCGCAAGGTGATGGGGCGTCTCAACCCGAAGTTCGAGAACTTCAAGTCTCCGGTCAACTCTCTCTCCGGTGGCCAGCGGCAGTCGGTGGCCATCGCTCGGGCGGTGCACTTCAATGCCCGGATCCTCATCATGGACGAGCCGTCGGCGGCGCTCGGCCCGGCCGAGACCGCCGAGGTGGCGAAGCTGATCATGCAGCTCAAGGAGGAGGGAATCGGTATCTTCCTCATCAGCCACGACATCCACGACGTGTTCGACCAGGCCGACCGGATCGCCGTGATGCTGCAGGGCAAGCTGGTCGGGATCGTCAGGAAGGACGAGGTGACCATGGACGAGGTCCTCGCCATGATCATCATTGGCAAGCT
>CAYUDA010000216.1:0-3277 GCA_964443425.1 uncultured Acidimicrobiaceae bacterium | reverse complement strand
CCACGCCGTCGGTGGCACGCCCCAGCACCCACACCACCGGGGCGGCGAGGCGGGCCCCCATCGCCAGTGGGCGGGCCGCCACCAGACCCCACCGTTCGGCGCGCTGCATCGCCAACCGTTTCGGGGCGAGTTCCCCCAGCACCAACGTCACGAAGGTGAGGGCGATCGTCACCAGCACCACCGCCACCGGCTTCGCCGCCCGACCGAGGACTCCGAGCGGACCCACCAGCGGGTCGGCAAGCGTCACCGCAGCGATCGCCGACGCCAGGAACCCGGCCAGGGTGATGCCCACCTGGGTGGTGGAGAGGAACCGGTTCGGGTCGCGAGCGAGGCGGGCCAGGGTACGCCCGGTGCGGCTCTGGCGTTCGAGGCGGCCGAGCTGGGAGTCGCGCAACGTCACGAGCGCGATCTCGCTGCCGGCGAACACCGCGTTGATCCCGATCAGGATGACGAGGAGCAGGATTTGCGGGAGCGGCTGGGGCACGGGCGGACCTCCGTTGGGTGGTTCCCCTCATTCAACCAAGGAGCCGGCCGATCCGTCGGCGTCACCGTCGCCGACAAGTGGAACGTGGTGAGGAGGACCACTGGGCAATCATGGAGAGCTACGATCACGTCGTGATCCGCGCCCGGCGCCTCGTGTTGGTCGCAGTGGCATTGTCGCTGGCGGTCATCGGATGCGATTCGTCGGCGGTGGACTCAGCCGACGAATCCACCACCACCACGTCTCCAGGGAATGGACCATTCGTCGCCGAGGACCCCTCCCACCTCATCCGCGAAGCACGATGGACATCCAGGCCCGGACGTGGGCCGACCGAGATTCCCAGGGAACGAGACGCCGCACTCCTCGACAGCTCGACACCTGCCAACCTGCGAATCGGTGTCTGGGGCAATCGGTGCTACCCACACGTATACATCACCGTCGCGCAAGGACCACCGGAGGTAGAACTGCTGCTCCAGATCGGAGGACCGATCGTCGAGGAGGGCATCGTGTGTCCCGACCTCCTCGCCACCTCTGAGTTCGAACTCGTCCTCAACCAGGACATCGACCTGAGTCAGCTCACCCTGACAACCACGAAACCGGCAGGCGGTTGAACGGAGCGCCGGCCGATCCGTCAGCAGTCCCCGTCGCTGCTCCCGATCCGCTCCTGCAATGCCGCCACCAGGCCCTCCGGGTCGGCGACGGTCACCGTGATGGCGGGATGGCGCTGCCGGGGGAACACCCCGCCGACCGGTTCGTGGAAGCACACGCACACGCCGCGGCGGGCGTTGGAGCCGAAGGTGATGCCGCGATCCACGAGCGAGCCACGGATGCCGATCGCCTTGATCGCCTTGTAGTGCTCCGTGATGCGGGTGCCCGCAACGTTGCTGAGCGGGGTGCTGAGCGTCCAGCGGCCGAACCGCGCCGTGAACGTGCCGTCGTCGACGGTGACCCCGGACCGCTCCGGTCGAATCCCGAACGGTCGCAGCAGGAAGCGGAACCGGGGATCGAAATCGAACGCGAACTCCATGCCGCCATTCCACCACGATGGGATCCTTGAGCAAGTGGCGACCACCTCCCCACAACGTCCCGGGGTTGTGCCAGACTTGGAACGGTCGCTCAAAGTCTGTGAGGGAACATGGCAAAGAACAAGGTCGGCGCCGCCGACGGGCGTCGGGTCGCCATCGTCGCAGGTCTGCGGACACCGTTCATGAAGTCCGGGACCGTCTATCGGGACCTCTCCACCCTCGACCTCGGCGCCGCCGCCGTCACCGAGCTGCTGCAACGCAACAACCTCGAAGGTGGGCAGGTCGACCGCATCGTCTTCGGCGCCGTCATCCCCGACCTCGCCGGCCCCAACATCGCCCGTGAAGTCGGGATGCGCTGCAACCTGCCACCGTCGGTCGACGCCTTCTCGGTGAGCCGAGCCTGCGCCACCTCCACCCAGGCGATCGTCAGCGGCGCCGAGGCGATCCTGCTCGGGGATGCCGACGTCGTCGTCGCCGGCGGGGCCGACTCCCTCTCCAAGCCGCCCATCCTCTACAGCGACAACGTCGTCGACGCCCTCCTGGCCGCCAACGCCGCCAAGGACCTCTCTGCCAAGGTGAGGGCCTTCGCCCGCCTCCGGCCCGGCGACCTGGCGCCCCATCCCCCGGCGCTCGCCGACCTGTCGAGCGGCCTCACCATGGGCGCCGCCGCCGAGAAAATGGCACGGGAGAACGGCATCGAGCGCGAAGCGCAGGACGCCTACGCCCTCGACTCGCACCGCAAGGCGGTGGAGGCGTGGGAGAAAGGGATCTACGACGACGAGGTGATGGCCCTGCCGGTCCCCCCCCGCTACGTCGAGACCGCCACTCGCGACGGCATCCCCCGCCCCGACAGTTCCCTGGAGAAGCTCGCCAAACTGCGACCGGCCTTCGACCCCAAGTACGGCACCGTCACTGCCGGCAACTCGTCCCCCCTCACCGACGGCGCCGCCGCCGTGGTGCTGATGGAGGCGGCGACGGCCGAGCGGCTCGGATTCGAACCCAAAGCCTACGTGCGGGCCTGGGCCTTCATCGGCCTCGACCCGAGCTGGCAGATGCTCATGGGTCCCTCCTTCGCCACCCCGATCGCCCTCGACCGGGCCGGCCTCACCCTCGACGACATCGACGTGATCGACATGCACGAGGCCTTCGCGGCCCAGATGCTGTCGAACCTGCAGGCCTTCGCCTCCGACGACTGGGCCCGCCGCCACCTGGGACGGGACCGCGCCATCGGCGAGATCCCTCCGGACAAGCTCAACCTCTACGGGGGCTCGATCTCGCTCGGCCATCCCTTCGCCGCCACCGGCGCCCGCCAAGCCCTCACCATGGCCAACGAGCTGCAGCGGCGCGACCACGGGACCGCCCTCGTCACCCAGTGCGCCGCCGGAGGCCTCGGAGCGGCGCTGATCCTCGAGCGCTGAAAGGACCCGCCGTGAACACCGAGATGAACCTCACCAACGTCCGCTTCGACGTCGACGACCACGGGGTCGCCACCATGTTGCTGGACAGCCCGGGGATGCGAATCAACACGCTGACCCCGGCCCTGTCCGCCGACCTCGACGCCGTGCTCGATCGGGTCGAATCGGATCCCGGGATCGTCGCCCTCGTCATCGGCTCTGCCAAGCCGGACATGTTCCTCGCAGGCGCCGACCTGCGCTGGCTCCTCGAAGTCCGTCGCGCCGGAACCATCGCCGAGGTTCTCACCGAGGCCCAGGCCGGCTTCCTCCGCCTCGAGCGGCTGGCGACCGAGCATGGCAAGCCGGTCGTCGCCGCC
>CAYUDA010000215.1:0-3293 GCA_964443425.1 uncultured Acidimicrobiaceae bacterium | reverse complement strand
GCGACGTGGCGGTCACGGGTTTCGACGACATCGAGGATGCCGCCTGGTTCGCGCCGCCGCTCACGTCCGTACGTCAGCCGCTGATGGAGATGGGGCGCCAGGCGGTGCGCACCCTGCTCGCCGAGTTCCGGGATGGGTCGGCCGGGCCCACCACCATCCCCCTCCAGGCCGAGCTGAGGGTGCGAGAGAGCACCATCGGCGCCCGCTGAGCTGGCGCGTTCCGTCGAGCCGACCCGGCACTGCTGCGCCGCTCTCGATCGTGCCGTTCTGGGCGTGCTGTCGGTTAGACCTCGACGAGCATCACCATGGTGTCCAGCCGGACGCCGTCGGCCTTCCCTCTTTCGAGCGCATCCTCCGACTGTGCCATTTGCTGAAACGCCGGCACGAGGTCGTCCGGGATGTCGATGAGCATCCCGGCGCGGTTCGCGCCGGCCGGATCGACGAAGGTCCGCGTCGTCATACCCTCGAAGGCTGCCGCCATGTCGTCCCGGTTGGATGACGCGAGCCATGTGTCGACGTCGTCGACCTCGTGATAGAACATGAACGTGGCCATACCTGTCTCCCTTCGCCAGATGGTGATCCTTCAGGCAACCGCGAACCCTACGCCTCGCACGTCGCGTGTGGTCGACGTGATGCGGGCTCAATGGGGAAGCCGGCGGCAAGAAGAACACAGCGAGGTTGTCCCAACTTCGAGACCCGTCTCGGGATCGGCTCCGAGGATCCGATGACCGAGCCGAAGCGACGCGGGCGGCGAGCGGCGGCGCCGTCCTTGAAGGAGCTTGGTGCGGACCCGAGTTCGGGGAAACCGATCGCCGTCAAAGAGGGCCGTTTCGGTCCGTATGTGACCGACGGGGAGACAAACGCGTCGCTCCGGGTTGCCGACACTGTCGAGGCCGTGACCGTGACCCTCGACCGGGCGTTGGAACTGCTCCAGGTGCGTCGAGAGAAGCTGGCCACCCAGGGCGGGACCAATCAGCGCGGTGAGAAGACCTGAGCCGGCAGCGGAGCAGCAGCCCCCATCTCGCCACTATCCCGGCGGTCTCCTAGCCTCATGGCGATGATCGACACCGTGTCTCGCTCGGACCGTCTTGCGTGGATCTCCACGGTTGTTCGCATGGTGCTCGGGGCGACCATGTTGTACGCGGGGATCCTCAAGCTTCTGGAACCGAGCCAGGCTCTCCGTGCCGTCCAGGCCTATCGCATCCTGCCTCCGGCTATCGACGATATCGTCGCTTACGGACTCCCACTCCTCGAGATGGCGGTCGGAGCTCTCCTGCTTCTCGGTCTCGGGACCAGGCCGGCCGCCTGGATCACGAGCGGGTTGATGGTCGTCTTCATCGCAGGCGTTGCTTCCGCCTGGCTCCGGGGTCTGTCGATCGATTGCGGCTGTTTCGGCGGCGGTGGCGACGTAGCCGCTGCCGGCAAGGTCGGGCGCTACACAGCTGAGATACTGCGCGACGTGGGTTTGCTGACGCTTGCGGTCTGGCTGGTCTGGTTCCCGGTGAGCCGCTTGGCGCTGGATCAGGTGGTCGACCCCGGAGATCCATCCGATGAGACGGATGGGTATGGAGACGACCGGAACGAGACATATGAGGAGTCTTCCCGATGAGCAACGGCAAACCAACGCAGACCCGGAAACCGGCGCAGGGCGCCAGACCCCGGCGGACTCGCTACATCATGATCGGCGTTGTGGTGGCGGTGGTCGTGGCGATCGGCATCGGCGTGCTCGCTTCCAACCGGACTGCGACCAACACCGACGCGTCTGCGCCCGCAGGTGTTCTCGACGATCTTGGCGTCCCGGTGGGCACCGCGACCGCACCGGTCATGGACGTCTACGAGGATTTCCAGTGCCCGGTGTGCGCGGGTCTCGAGAACAACGTCGGGCCTGCGGTGCGCGAGATGGTGGACAACGGTGAGGTCCTGGTCGTCTACCACATCATGTCTTTCCTCGACGGCAACCTGCGCAACGACTCCTCGACGCGGGCGGCGAACGCCGCGGGGTGCGCCCAGGATCAAGGCGTGTTCGAGGCGTACCACGATCAGGTGTTCGCCAACCAACCGCAGGAGGGCGTCGGGTTCACCGACGAGCAGCTGATCACCTTCGGCGAGACCGCAGGGGTATCCGATATGGCGGCGTTCCGGGGGTGCGTCTCCGACCAAACCTATGCGGACTGGGTTACCCAGGTCCAGCGTCTCGCTGAGGACGATCAGGTGCACAGTACGCCGACGGTTCTGGTTGACGGCACCCCAGTCGATGGTGGCCAGGCGGAGACCGCGGATGAATACTGGGCCAATTTCATCCTGAACCTGACCACGGCCATCCAGCAGGCAGGCTGACACCACGGCGGGAACGAAGCGGTAGCTTGCAGGACCGCAGTGACGTAAACGCGGACCGGGGGTAGTGGAGTTGCCCACTGAGAGGCCGGAAACCGCTCTCTGACAAGGGATTTGAGAGGTGGGCCCGGTGGGAATCGAACCCACGACCTTCGGATTAAAAGTCCGCTGCTCTACCAATTGAGCTACAGGCCCGGAGCAACAGTACCAGCGCTCCCGGCCTGTTCGACCTCGCCGAAACGACCCCTTCGGCTCCGACAGCCTTCCCCCCATGATCCGCTTCGGGATCTCCGCACTGCCGCCCGAGGGCGGCGGCGATGCCCCCTGGCTCGACGGTCTCGTCGCCCGCGGTCACGGCGCCGTCGAGCTGCCGTTCGTCCGCGGGTTCCGCCGACTGTGCGCGCACCGTCGAGTGGGTTCGCATTGACGCCGGCATCATCAAAGGTTATTTTATCTAGGATCCTAGTTATATAGAGGAAACATGATCGAGTTCCATCTGGACAGCCGATCCGGCGTGTCGCCGTATCTGCAGGTGGTCCACCAGGTTCACCAGGCGCTCCGCCTGGGACTTCTGCGGGAAGGCGACCAGCTCCCGACGGTGAAGGACGTGGCGGCCGGATTGGCGATGAACCCGAACACCGTCCTCAAGGCGTATCGCCAGCTCGAACACGACGGGGTGGTCTCTGCCCGCCCGGGAGTCGGCACCTTTGTGACCAAGACACCGGATGGCCCGCCGTTTGCCGTGTTCGGACCGCTGCGCCGGGACCTGCTGCGCTGGTTCGCGAAAGCCCGGCGGGCCGGGCTCGACGACGAGAGCATCGAGGCGCTGTTCCGAGACACCTTTCGGTCCGGCGCTGGGGAGGACGTAGCGTGAGCGCTGTCGTTTCGACGCAGGCGCTGGGCAGGCGCGATGGGCGGCGCTGGGGCCTGTCAGAGTGCTCGCTCGACGTCCCTGCGGG
>CAYUDA010000214.1:0-3307 GCA_964443425.1 uncultured Acidimicrobiaceae bacterium | reverse complement strand
CGAAGACGATGATCTCCGCCTCACGGAACAGCACCTTGATGATCTCGACCCGCTGCTGAGTCCCCACCGGCAGGTCCTCCACGATCGCGTCGGGGTTCACCTCGAGACCGTACTTGCGCGAGATCTCGGTCACCTGGCTCCGCGCCTTCTTCAGGTCCATGGTGCCGCCGTAACCGGTGAGCCGCTGGAGATACGGCGCGACGAGGCGCATCACGAGCCCCAGGGCTGCGCCGGCGACGGCCCCGACGACCGACCACAGCACCGCCCACGGCCAGGTCGAGCCCTGACCCTCGCCGGCGAGTGCTCCCACGACGGCCAACGCGACGGGGGCGAGCCACGCCGGCAGCCGCCGTATCGGTTCGACTCCCAACACGACGTTCTCGGCGACATCGAACACCGGCACCAACATGAAGTGCTGGTGCACCATGCCGATGCCGGCCTCGATCGCGTCCCCCGGGTCGGAGAGGACGACGGGCGTACCGTCCAGGAGGATCTCACCCTCGTCGGCCGTGGAGAGACCGTAGAGGATGTTCATCAGGGTGGTCTTGCCGGCGCCGTTCTCACCGAGGAGAACGAGGATCTCTCCGGACTCGACCGACAGGTCTACCGAATCGTTGGCGACAACACCGGGGAACCGTTTTGTTATGCCGCGCAGTTCGAGGTGCACTCGGCGGCCCTTCGTCTCATGGACGGCGCAGTCTAGACAAAGGGACCCCCCGCGGTCCGGCCGCGGGGGGTCCCTTTGTCACATTGCCGGAAGGCGGATCAGCCGCCGACCGTGATGGAACCGTCGCCCACGCCGGCCATGATCGTCTGCACCTCGGCTGCGAGAGCAGGATCGACCGCATCGTTGATCGGGCCGAGCCCGACGCCGTCGTTGGCGAGGCTCATCACCATGGTGCCGCCCTGGAACGTGCCGTCGACGACCTGTTGGATGGCGTCGTACACGGCCACGTCGAGGCCCTTCAGCACCGACGTCAGGATGACGTCGGAGTACTGCGGCAAGGTCTGGAACCAGTCGGCGTCCACGCCGACCACCCAGACGTCGCTCAGTTCCGCCGCCAGCGCCGCCGAAGCCTCACCGACCGGGCCCGCCACGGGGAGGATGACGTCTGCGCCCTCGTCGATCAAGGACTGGGTCATGGACCGTCCATTGTCGAGGCTCTCGAAGTCGCCGGTGAACGAGCCGGACTGACTTGCCACGTCCCAGCCGAGCACCTCGACGGAGGTTCCCTTCTGCTGGTTGTAGTAGTCGACTCCCCAGACGAACCCGTCCATGAAGTCGGTCACCGCGCCCGGAATGGCGATGCCACCGTACGTTGCCACCTTGCCGGTCTTGGTGACGCCTGCCGCCAGGTAGCCGGCGAGGAACGCCGCTTGGTCGGTGGTGAACACCGTGCCGATGACGTTGTTCATCGGCGGGTCGTACGCGTAGTCCAGGATCTCGAACAGCTGATCCGGATAGTCGGTGGCAGCCGTGGCGGTTGCGTCACCGAGCAGGTAGCCGACGGTGATGATCAAGTCGCAGTTCCTGTCGAGCATGGCCTGGATGTTGGGGGCGTAGTCGGTCTCGACCTGGGACTCGACGTAGTCGGAGTCCTCGGTCGCCAGACCGGCCGCGATCGCGTCGGTCACACCCTTCCACGCCGTCTGGTTGAACGACTTGTCGTCGATGCCGCCGGTGTCGGTCACCTGGCACGCGGTGATTGCCGGATTGCCGGCGATCGTTGTATCCGCCGCGGCGGTTGTGGTGGTGTCTTCGCTGCTGCCGCAGGCGCTCACGACGAGCGCGAAGGCGAAGAGCATCCCGAGAACCGCAGCTCTCTTTCTACTGAACATTAAAAACCCCTTCTGGTGAATGACCCCGCCGGGCAAAACTGGCGGGGAATACCACCATCCTAGCGACGGGGCCGCACTCGGTTCCATTGGGCGGGAGATACCGCGGTCGCAGCAGGGATGGCGCGGGAGACGGGCCTTCAGCCCTGGTCGGCGAGCTCGACCGGAGGCTTGACGGGGGCCTCGATGGCGGCGAAAGAGAGCCGCTCGCCGTCCTCGGGGTCGATGTCGACGAACACGGTGGAGCCGGCGGAGAACTCCTTGTAGAGCACCTTCTCCGACAGCGGATCCTCCACGAGCCGCTGCAGGGCACGGCGCAACGGCCGGGCGCCGAGCTGCGGGTCGTACCCCTTCTTGGCGAGCATTTCCTTGGCGTCCCCGGTGAGCACCAGTTCCAGCGCCTGCGACTCGAGCTGGGTCCGCACCCGGCGCAGCAGCAGGTCGACGATTTCCGTGACCTCGGCCATGGACAGCTCGTGGAAGACGATGACCTCGTCGACACGGTTGAGGAACTCGGGACGGAAATGCTGCTTGAGCGCCTCGGTGACCTTCTCCTTGATCTGGGCGTAGCTGATCGCGTCGGAGTTGGCGACAAAACCGAACGACTTGCGACGCAGCTCGGCCGTACCGAGGTTGGAGGTCATGATGATGACGGTGTTCTTGAAGTCCACCATGCGTCCCTGCGAGTCGGTGAGACGCCCGTCTTCGAGAATCTGGAGCAGGATGTTGAAGACGTCGGGATGGGCTTTCTCGATCTCGTCGAACAGCACCACCGAGAAGGGCTTGCGGCGCACCGCCTCGGTGAGCTGGCCCCCCTCGTCGTAGCCGACATAGCCGGGGGGCGATCCCACCAGCCGACTCACGGCGTGCTTCTCCATGTACTCCGACATGTCGATCTGGAGCAGGGCATCCTCGTCCCCGAAGAGGAACTCGGCGAGCGCCTTGGCCGATTCGGTCTTCCCGACGCCCGAGGGGCCGAGGAAGATGAACGACCCGGCCGGGCGCTTCGGGTCTTTGAGCCCGGCCCGGGTGCGGCGAATCGCCTTGGAGACGGCCTCGATGGCGTCCTTCTGGCCGACGATACGCTTGTGCAGCTCGTCTTCCATGTTGAGGAGCTTGGTCGTCTCCTCCTCGGTGAGGCGATGCACCGGGATCCCGGTCCACTGGGCGAGGACGGCGGCGATCTCCTCCTCGTCGATCACGGCGGCGAAGTCCTTGCCTGCCTCCCCCGCCTCCAGCTCGTGGGAGGCGCGGTCGGCGAGCAGCGACCGTTCCTGGTCGCGCAGCTGGGCGGCTCGCTCGTACTGCTGGGCCTGGATCGCGTCCCGCTTGTCGGAGCGGAGCCGTGACAGGCGCTCGTCGATCTCCTTGACCTCGGGCGGCAGGTCGGAACGGCGCAACCGCATCCGGCTCCCGGCCTCGTCGATGAGGTCGATGGCCTTGTCCGGCAGGAACCGGTCGGCGATGTAGC
>CAYUDA010000213.1:0-3320 GCA_964443425.1 uncultured Acidimicrobiaceae bacterium | reverse complement strand
CCGACAACATCGGGAACCGGGTGCGGGCCAAGATCGTGAAGAACAAGGTGGCCCCTCCGTTCCGTCTCGCCGAGTTCGACATCATGTTCGGCCAGGGCATCTCCCGGGAGGGCAGCCTGATCGACGTTGCGGTCGAGCACGGTGTCGTCCGCAAGGCGGGTGCCTGGTACACCTTCGACGGTGATCAGCTCGGCCAGGGCCGGGAGAACGCCAAGGACTTCCTGCGGGACAATCCGGAGCTGGCGATGCAGCTCCAGGATCGGGTCTTCCGTGCGGTGGGGCTGATCGCCGACGAAGGGGCCGAGTCCGAGGGTGAGTCCGAGGGTGAGGACGGCTCGGAAGCCGAAGCCACCGAGGACCGCGCATCGGAGGACAGCGAGGCCTGAGGCGTTCGACGCGCTGCGCCGGTCCCGACCAGAGACGAGCCCTGTGCTGATCGCGGCTGATCACCCACCGAGAGCGCGATTCTTCGGTTCCGCTGTGGGATCGGCTGGGGTAGCATCAGCGGTACACACACATTTTCGACACCAAAGAACGAACAACGGAACCGAACAAGGGACGATCGTGACGGAACTCGTAGGCCGAGCATTAGGTCTCGGGAGCGGCTGAGGTCGCTCCGTCTCCGTCGTCCAGCCGAGTGTGTGTGCCGAGCCATGGGCTCGGCATGCCGCTTTTCGGGTTCCGGGAACGGGGACCGACATGCAGAGTGTGGTCGTCCTGGTCGTCGTCATGGCGCTGGTCGCGGTGCTGGCCTTCGTGGTCGGCAGAGATCTCCAGCGGCGGCAGACCCGCAAGGCCGCCGCCAGTGCCGAGGCGGCGCTGCGGGAGGCGCGTATCGACGCCCAACGCATCTTGTCGCGGGCCGAGGAGGACGCCCGGGCGCTGGCGGAGAGCTACCGCGACCGGGAAGAGGCGGGACTGGAGCATCGCCACATCGAAGCGGCGGCGATGGAGGAGCGGCTGGTGCAACGAGAAGCCACGCTCGAGCAGCGGGCCGCCAACCTGGCTCACCGCGAACAGATGCTGATCGACAAGGACCGGGCCGTGGCCAATGCCCAGGGTGAAGCCGAGGCGTTGCGGGAGCAGGCTCGGGCCAACCTCGAGCACACCGCCGGGTTCGATTCGAAGGCGGCCAAGGCGGAGCTGCTCCGCAAAGTCGAGGACGACACCCGCCGTGAGGCGATGGTGCTGGTGCGCGACCTCGAGCTCAAGGCGCGGGAGGAAGCGGACCGCCGCGCCCGCCGCATCCTGGCGACCGCGGTGCAGCGTCTCGCCGCCGAGGTCGTCTCCGAGACCACGGTCTCGGTCATCGCTCTTCCCTCCGACGACATGAAGGGCCGCATCATCGGACGGGACGGTCGCAACATTCGCACCTTCGAAGCCGTCACCGGGGTCAACCTCATCGTCGACGACACCCCCGAGGCGGTGTCGGTGTCGACCTTCGACCCGGTACGGCGGGAAACCGCCCGCCTCACCTTGGAGCGTCTCGTCGAGGACGGCCGCATCCATCCCGCCTCGATCGAGGAGGCCTACGAGAAGGCGAAGGCGGAGGTGGAGCAGACCATCCGCGACGCCGGCGAATGGGCGCTGCTCGAGGTGGGGCTCACCCGGATGCACGCCGAGCTGGTGACGCTGCTCGGTCGTCTCAAGTACCGCACCTCGTACGGCCAGAACGTGCTCAACCACCTCGTCGAGTCCGCTCACATCGCCGGCATGCTCGCCGCCGAGCTCGGGGTGGACGCAACCGAGGCGCGGCGGGCTGCGTTCCTTCACGACATCGGCAAGGCGGTGACCCACGAGGTGGGCGGCTCGCACGCCCTCATCGGGGCCGAGATCGCTCGCCGCTTCGGGGAGGATCCCTCCGTCGTCCACGCCATCGAGGCCCACCACAACGAGGTGGAGCCGCGCACCCTCACCGCCGTGCTGGTGCAGGCGGCCGACGCCGTGTCGGCGGCCCGTCCCGGCGCTCGCCGTGAGGCGCTGGAATCGTACGTGCGGCGCCTCGAGCAGCTCGAGGAGATCGCCGGTTCCTTCCCCGGGGTGGAGCGGGTATTCGCCATGCAGGCCGGCCGGGAGATCCGAGTGGTCGTCAGCCCCACCGACGTCGACGACCTGGGGGCGGCGGCGCTGGCCCGCACCATCGCCCGCCGGCTCGAGGAGGAGTTGCAGTATCCCGGCCAGATCGAGGTGACCGTGATCCGCGAATTCCGCTCGACCGACATCGCCCGGTGACAACTGCCGTGTCGCACGTGGTGCAGCTCGACACCCCGGCGGTGCGCCGGCCGCGGCCGGTGACGCGTGCCGGGCGCCGCTACTTCGTGCGCACTTTCGGCTGTCAGATGAACGAGCACGATTCGGAGCGGATCGGCGGGCTGCTCGAATCCGACGGCATGGTTCCCGCCGCCGGGGTCGACGACGCCGACGTGGTGGTGCTCAACACCTGCACCATCCGGGAGAACGCCGACAACCGGCTCTACGGCTACCTCGGCGCACTCAAGGCGGTGAAGGAGCGGCGCCCCGGCCTCCAGATCCTCGTCGGCGGTTGCTCGGCGCAGAAGGACCGGGAGCAGATCCGGCAGCGGGCCGCCTGGGTCGACGTCGTCTTCGGCACCCACAACGTGCACCGGGTCCTCGACCTGCTCGACCACGTCGAGGAATGGGGACCGGTCACCGAGATCTGGGACGAGACCGTCTCCGCCGAAGAGTTTCCCTCCACGCTCCCCACCAGCCGTGCCACCCCACATTCGGCGTGGGTGACGATCACCATCGGCTGCGACAACTCCTGCACGTTCTGCATCGTCCCCACCGTGCGGGGCCGCGAGATCAGCCGCCGGCCCGGCGACGTCATCGCCGAGGTGCGGGGACTGGTCGTCGAAGCAGTGACCGAGGTGACGCTGCTGGGCCAGAACGTCAACTCGTACGGGCGCGACCTCGACCTCAACGGACGCAGCCCGGTCTTCGCCGACCTGCTGCGTCGGGTCGGCGAGGTGAAGGGGGTGCGCCGGGTGCGGTTCACCAGCCCCCACCCGAAGGATTTCCGGGAGGACGTCGCCGAGGCGATGGCCGCCACCCCGGCGGTGTGTGAGCAGCTCCACCTGCCGTTGCAGTCCGGCAGCGACCGGATCCTGGCGGCGATGCACCGTGGCTACCGGGCCGACCGCTTCCTGGAGAAGCTGGCGATGGCCCGCCGCATCGTGCCCGGCCTGACGGTGTCGACCGACGTGATCGTCGGGTTCCCCGGAGAGACGGACGACGACTTCGCCGCCACCTTGGC
Source organism: uncultured Acidimicrobiaceae bacterium (assembly GCA_964443425.1). GTDB lineage: Bacteria > Actinomycetota > Acidimicrobiia > Spongiisociales > UBA5794 > CAYQEC01. The sequence continues at coordinate 46 of CAYUDA010000213.1, read as the reverse complement.
GGTGGTGGAGGAAGCCCGATTCGACTCGGCGTTCACGTTCCAGTTC
>CAYUDA010000212.1:0-3320 GCA_964443425.1 uncultured Acidimicrobiaceae bacterium | reverse complement strand
CTGGAACGAACCCGGCCCTGGGCGGGGCGGCGCCCGACGGTGACGGCCGCCGGGACCTGAACGGCGCCGCGCCGTGCGGACCGGAATGGATCGGCCGGCGGCAGAGGTTCAGAGGAACATCGACACGTTTCTGGAGGCCCTCATGACAGCCGCGTTCCCGCCGTTCTCCGAGCTCCCCGAGGACTGGGAGCCGACCCGGGCGACACTGCACGCCTACAGCCAGGGCATCGGCGCCATCGCCCGGGCCCACGGCATCGCCCATCCCCGCTGGTGGCACGTGTCCCTCACGGTGCGGCCCGACGGCCTCGTCACCGATCCGATGCCGCTCCCGTCCGGCGGAGCGTTCCACCTCCGGCTCGACCTGCGGAGCCACGTCGCAGTGCTGGAGACCAGCGACGGCGAGATGGAGCAGGTCGGGTTGGGCGACGGACTCACCGCCACCGACTTCACCGATCGGCTCACCGATCGTCTCGCCGTCCTCGGCCTGGACGGGCCTTCCGAGACCGCCCGGTTCGAGGACGACGATCCACGCCCCTACTTCCCGCAGCACGCCCGGGCGTTCTTCGACGTCCTGGTGGAGATGGCGGCAGTCCTCGAGACGCACCGTACCTCGCTTCCCGGCGAGGTGGGCCCGGTGCAGCTGTGGCCCCACGGTTTCGATCTCGCCTTCGAGTGGTTCGCCCCGGGTGGGCAACGGCACGGGGGAGGCCGGGCCGGAGCGGCGCCCCAGATCAACCTCGGCTTCTATCCGGCGACACCGGCCTACGTCTACTCGAACCCGTGGCCGTTCGTGACCGAGCGGCTCGACCCGGTGCCGCTGCCCGCCGGCGGGGAGTGGCACCACGGCGACTGGGAAGGGGCGATCCTGCCCTACGACCGACTCCAGGGCGATCCCGAAGGGCCCGGGAAGCTCCTGGCGTTCGCCCGGGCCGTGTACGAGGCAGCGGCACCCACCCTGACGACCTGAGGCCGCGGGCCCGCCGTCAGCCCTCCCGTTCGTGGCGGAGCTGGCGCCCCATCAGCTCCAGCACGACCTGGCGAGCGTCCTTGTCCTCGTAGAGGATGCGGTGGATCTGCTCGGTGATGGGCATCTCGACGTCGATGGCGGCGGCGAGCTGCACCGCGGCCCGGGTGGTCTTGACCCCTTCGGCCACCATGTTCATCGAACCGACCACCTCGTCGAGGGTGCGGCCCCGCCCGATCTCGAGCCCGACCGTGCGGTTGCGCGACAGGTCGCCGGTGCAGGTGAGGACCAGGTCGCCGAGGCCGGAGAGTCCGGCGAAGGTGAGGGGATGGCCGCCGCGGGCGACCCCGAAGCGGGTGATCTCGGCGAGGCCGCGGGTGATGAGAGCCGCCACCGTGTTGTGCCCGAAGCCCAGCCCCTCGGCGATCCCGGCGGCGATGGCGATGATGTTCTTGAGGGCGCCCCCGTACTCGACGCCGATGACGTCGTCGGAGGTGTAGACACGGAAGGCGGTGTTGGAGAACAGCGCCTGCACCGTCCGAGCCTTGTCGGGGGATCGGCTGGCGCCGACCACCGCGGTGGGATGGCCGGCCGCCACCTCCCGAGCGAAGGAGGGGCCGGAGAGGCAGACGATGCCGTCGGCGAGAGGGCCGGGGGCGAGTTGGGTGAAGACCTCGCTCGGGGTGAGCATGGTGTCGACCTCGATGCCTTTCGACACCGAGACGAGGATCGTGCTCGGGGGAAGCGCAGGGGTGATCGTGGCGAAGGCGCCACGGATGAACTGGGTGGGGACGGCGTTGACGATCACTGCGGCGCCGTCGAGCGCCTCATCGAGGTCACCGGTGGCTCGCAGTGGCGGCGCGAGTGGGAAGCCGGGAAGGAAGGCTCGGTTCTCGCCCCGTTCGGCGATGTCGGCGACCACCTCCGGCTCGCGTGCCCAGATCGTGGTGGGTATGCCCTGGCCGGCGAGCAGCTTGGCGATCGCCGTGCCCCACGACCCGGCTCCCACCACACACACCTTGGTCTCCATGTGCCCATTGTGCCCGATCACCACTCCCTCCTGCTCCCAACCCAGGGTTGAGGGGCCGGGTTTTCGTGAACTGGAGCCTTGGTGGAGGCAGGTCGCGGCGGGCGATCTCATATACTTGGGGGGAGAAGGAGGTTTTCAGCATGCTGCGGCAGGGGATGAAGGTGAAGCGCCTCACCAAGAAGGTGGGGCAGGCCGCACCGACCGGCACCATTACCGAACTCCGTGACGGGTCCGTCGAAGTCCGCTGGGACGATGGGCACAGCAGCGTCGTCTCCCGCCAAGCCCTCGTTTCCGTCCACAAGCGCTAGGGACCCGCGACGCAAAGTCGAGCCCGTGCCTGCCACTGGTCGGGTTGTCGTGCGTCCCCAACCGGTCGACCGCCCCGACAGCCGGCCGCCTCAGCCGATCGCCCAGTCGAGCAGGACCTTGCCGCACCTCCCCGACTCCAGCACCTCGAAGGCCTGCTCGTAGTCCTCGGCCGGGAACTCGTGGGTGATCACGGGGGTGATGTCGAGCCCGGTCTGCAGCATCGTCGTCATCTTGTGCCACGTCTCGAACAGGCGGCGCCCGTAGATGCCCTTGAGGGTGAGCCCTTTGAAGATGATGAGGTTCCAGGCGATCGGAGCCTCGTCGGGCGGGATGCCGAGCAGACCGATCTGGCCCCCGTTGTTCATCACCGCCAACATGTCGTGAAGGGCGGCGTGATTGCCCGACATCTCGAACCCGACGTCGAAGCCCTCCGTCATGCCGAGCTCCTCCAGCACCGAGTCCACCCGCTCCCGGGTGACGTTGAGGGCACGGTTCGCTCCCATCGTCGCCGCGATGCCGAGCCGGTAGTCGCTGATGTCGGTGACGACGACGTAGCGGGCCCCGACGTGGCGGGCGATGGCGACCGCCATCATCCCGATCGGTCCGGCCCCGGTGACGAGCACGTCTTCGCCCACCAGGTCGAACGAGAGGGCGGTGTGGGTGGCGTTCCCGAGGGGATCGAGGATGCAGGCGACGTCGTCGGCGATCTCATCCGGCACTGGGTACACGTTCGAGGCGGGGATGACCAGGAAATCGGCGAAGCAGCCGGGGCGGTTGATGCCGACGCCGACCGTGTTGCGGCAGAAGTGGCGCCGCCCTGCCCGGCAGTTGCGGCAGTGCCCGCAGGTGATGTGCCCCTCGCCGGAGACCCGCTGCCCCGGTTCCAGGCCCCGCACCAGGCTGCCGACCTCGGCTACCCGCCCCACGAACTCGTGGCCGATCTGCATCGGCACCGGGATCGTCGTCGCCGCCCAGTGGTCCCAGTGGTAGATGTGGAGGTCGGAGCCGCAGATCGAG
>CAYUDA010000211.1:0-3323 GCA_964443425.1 uncultured Acidimicrobiaceae bacterium | reverse complement strand
TCACCACCGAAAACGGCATGCTCACCCCGTCGCTCAAGGTCATCCGCCGCGAGGTGCTCAAGCGCTACGGCGACAACTTGGAGCACCTCTACGAGAAGACCGATTCCGAAGACTGAGCCGGCAGGGGCCGGGGCCACCAGCGCGCCGTCCCCGCCGTGCCGGCCCTGAGGAGACCGGTGGCGGCCTCGGACGCCACCGCGGCGATGATCCGCTCGGCAAGGGCTCGTGTGCCGCGCCGCCACCCGAGCCACGTCGCCACCACGATCCGCAGCGGCCATAGCACCATCCCGGCTCCGATGACATAGCGGACACGGGACATCCACACCAGGGACGCCCACCGCGCGTCGCCAGCCAGCCGAGTCAGACTTCGTCGAGTCCCCGAGCGCCTCCCGCCCCTCGGGGAGTTCCCTCACCACCAGGACGATGACGGAGAGCACGCCGAGCAGCGTCGCCAGGATCGTTCCGACCTTCAGCGACGCCGGCGCGTCATACTCGGCCGGCGTGCGTGGCATGGAGGGGACACCTTGCTCCACGGCCGTTCCGGCTCACCGGGGGTGTCAGGCGAAGACGAGGGCGGCCTCAATAGACTCGCACGATACGAGGACGTGGGCCCTTGTCACGCCCGAGGGGAAGGTAGGCCGTGAAAGCCGGAGCCGGCGGCTCACCAAGCGAGCGACACTCCCCTCTGCGCCGCGCCATGCAGGGCACGATCTCGCTGGCGGTCGTCGCCGCCATCTTCATCGGGGTGATGCCCCGGCTCGCCTCCTATCAAGATGTCTGGGCGACCATCCGCTCCATGAGCTGGCTCGAGGTGGCCACGCTGGTGGCGGTTGGGCTCTGGAACCTGGCCACCTACTGGTTCGTCCTCGTGTCGGCGCTGCCCGGCCTCACGCTGGGTCAGGCGGCCGTCGCCAACCAGGCGTCGACCGCCATCTCCAACACCCTTCCCGGCGGGGGCGCGCTCGGGGTGGGCGTCACCTACGCCATGTACTCGTCGTGGGGGTTCGGACCCCAGGCGTTCGCCCTATCGGCGCTGGTATCGGGAGTGTGGAACAACTTCGTGAAGCTGGGGATGCCGGTGGTGGCGCTCGGGCTGCTCGCCCTCTTCGGCGCCATCAATGCCGCCCTCGTCACCGCCGCCCTCGTCGGGATGGCGCTGCTGGTGGGCGCGGTGGTCCTCTTCGGGCTCATGTTGCGATCGGAGCGGCTGGCGGAGCGCATCGGCGAGTCCCTGGGACGGATCGCCTCGCGGGTGCGAGCGCTCGTGCGCAAGCCTCCGGTGCAGCAATGGGGAGCTGCGGCGCGGCGCTTCCGTACCGACACCCGACAGCTGCTGCAGGATCGTTGGGTCGGGCTCACCGTCGCCACCCTCATCAGCCACGTCACGCTGTACCTGGTACTGCTGGTGGCGTTGCGCCACGTCGGCGTCGCCGAGACCGAGGTGAGCTGGGTGCGGGTGCTTGCCGCCTTCGCCTTCGTGCGCCTCATCTCCGCCCTCCCCATCACTCCCGGCGGGCTCGGAGTGGTCGAACTGGGGTATGCCGCCGCCCTCTCGATCGGCGTCGACGCCGCCACCAGAGCCCAGATCGTGGCCGCGGTGCTGGTGTTCCGCTTCATCACCTACGCTCTCCCCATCCCCCTCGGGGCGGGCGCCTACCTCTTCTGGCGGCGCAAGCGTTCGTGGCGGGAGGCTCCGGAACCGCTGCTGGACGCCTCCCCCGTGGCGGAACCGGCGGATTGAGCGGGCTCAGCCGGCGAGGCGGGACCGGATCCGTTCCAGCTGGGTCTGGACCGACGTGAACGACCCGCCTCCCGGGCTGACTCGGGACGCCACCGAGACCACCGGGTCGAGCAGATCGAGGTCGGCGGGAACGAGCTGGGGATGGGCCGCCTCCAAGTCCCCGGCGGTCACCTCCTCGAATCGACGACCCGAACGGTCGATCTCGGCGACGAGGCGGCCCACCGCCCGATGCGCTTCCCGGAACGGGACCCCCCGCTCCACCAGCACCTCGGCGAGGTCGAGGGCGGTCACCAGCGCTGGGGGCGGCGGGGGGTGGAACTCGGTCGACTCCACCATCCCGCTCATCGCCGTCAACGCCAAGGCGAGCGAGTCGTCGGCGTGGAAGACGGCCCGCTTGTCCTCCTGCAAGTCGCTGTCGTAGGAGAGAGGCAGGCCCTTCTGAAGGGCGAGTACCCCGGTGAGGTCGGCGATCACCATCGCCGCCTTGCCCCGTGTCAGCTCCGCGACGTCGGGGTTCTTCTTGTGTGGCAGGGCCGATGACCCAGTCGTATACCGATCGGACAGCGTCACCCAGCCGAACTCCTCGGTGCTCCACAGCACGAACTCCTCGCCGAGACGCGAGAGGTGGACCATCGCCTGGGCACAGCAGAAGGCGTACTCGGCCACGAAATCACGCGAGGCCACCGCGTCGAGCGAGTTCTCGAAGACGGCGCCGAACCCGAGGGTCGCGGCCACCATGGCGGGGTCGAGGGGAAGGCGGCTCCCCCCGGAGGCTCCTGCCCCCAACGGTGACACGTCGAGGCGCGGGATCAGGTCTCGGAACCGGTCCCGGTCGCGGAGAAGCATCCAGGCATGAGCCAGCAGGTGGTGGGCAAGTGGGATGGCCTGGGCCTGCTGGAGGTGGGTGTAGGAAGGCACCACGGTCTCGCCCACCTCCTCGGCGAGGTCGGCCAGCACCGTGACGGCCGCAGCCAGCTGGTCGGCGCGTTCGGCCGCCGCCCGCCGCAGGTAGAGGCGCAGATCGAGGCAGATCTGGTCGTTACGGGAACGCCCGGTGTGGAGTTTCCCGGCGACCTCCCCGACGAGGTCGCCGAGGCGGCGCTCCACCGCGGAGTGCACGTCCTCGTCGCCGTCGAGCCATACGAACTCACCGGCGTCGGCCTCGGCCTGGATCGCTTCGAGGCCCTCCCGGATTGCTGCCGTCTCGGCCTCGGTGAGCAGACCGACCGCGCCGAGCATGGCGACATGCGCCAGCGACCCGGCCACGTCCTCGGGAAGCAGCCGGCGATCTGACGGATCGACCGTGAACCGCCACAACGCCGCGGCCGGGGCTTCGGTGAAGCGGCCACCCCACATGGTCACGGTGCCACCCCCCCGAGGTGGCGAACCGTGGGCCGTGATTCATCACAACCATGCCTCTCAACCCTGGGTTGGAGTACATGAAGACCGTGCCTGTCAGCCCTGGGTTCGTGGCAGGAGAGAGGGAGGGGGAACCTCATTCGCCTTCTCCCATCCGCTTTTCGGCGAAGGTGCGGAGCCGCAACGACTGGAGCCGGATGAACCCGGTGGCGTCGCCCTGGTG
>CAYUDA010000210.1:0-3369 GCA_964443425.1 uncultured Acidimicrobiaceae bacterium | reverse complement strand
AGCTGGAGCGCCGCCATCTCCACGCCTCCACGACGCTCGACGGCTGGGTCGTCGGCGACTTCATGCTGGACCCGGTGGCGGGCCAGTCTTTGTTCATCGCCGTCGACCGCTTGGCGCCGCCCGACCCGGAGGACACCCCGGACGGGCCTCGCACCCTCGCGCAACGCCGCGCCGACGGCCTGAGCGACCTCGCCGGCTGGTTCCTCCAGGGTCGCAGGCCCGGAGGCAACCCTCCCAACCTCAACGTCATCGTCGATCACGACGCCCTCCACGGCGATACCACCTCTCTGCCGCGTCACTGTGAGTTGGAGGACAACGGGCCCATCGGGCGACCGCTTCTGGAGTTGCTGGCCTGCGACTGCACCGTCAGCCGCATCGTGATGCGAGGCGAGTCGGTCATCGTGGACATGGGACGCAAGGTCCGGGTGGCAACCCGGGCGCAGCGCCGTGCGGTGGCCGTGCGGGACCGCCATTGCCGGTTCCCCGGCTGCCGTCGCCAAGCCGGCTGGTGCGACCTGCACCACGTCCGCTCCTGGCTCGACGGCGGCCCCACCGATGTCGACAACCTGATCCTGCTGTGCCGCCGCCATCACACCCTGGTGCACAACAGCCGCTGGGCCATCACCGCCACCCCGAACGGCGACTTCGCTTTCAGTCACCCGGCCCGCGCCCCGTGACGGACCGGGCGGCCGACGCCCAGCCCGCCTCTACGAACCCTCGCTAGGGACCGATGCCGTCGAGCAGGGTGCGCACGACCCGCCCGGTGTGCTGGCGGATGTCCGCCTCGGTCCATCCGAGGATCATCCTGCGGAACCCGAGCGCCATCACCGATCCGGTGAGCGCGGTGACTGCAGCATCCACGTCCAGGTCGCCGAGCCGTCCCGCGGCCTGCTCCGCCTCGAGATAGGTCGCGACCCGGCCGATGGTGCGTCCCATGCCGTATTCCTCGCGGTGAATCTCGGCGACGAAACGGTGGAGGAGGTCGGGTTCGGACACCAGCCCGGCGATCACCGGGAGGGTGGTGTCGACGAGGGCGAACAGGGCGTCGGCGTACGCCCGCAGGTTGGATTCGACCGAGGCGGTGCCCGGCGCAGGCAGGTCACGCTCGAACTCGTCCAGCGTGGCGCCGTAGCGGCGGAGCAGCGCCGCCACCAGGAGGTCGTGCTTGTCGGCGAAGTAGTTGTAGAGGACGCCGTCCGACAGCCCGGCGCTGCGGGCGATGTCGCGGGTGGTGATCGCCGAGACCTGCCGCTCGCCCAGAAGGCGCTCGGCGGCGTCGACGAGCCGCTCCTGGACCTCGGGACCCGCCGGGCGGGCACCGGAGCGCTTGGGAGTGGCGGCACTAGGTGACATCCCGCCTCACGCTAGTGGCCAGCGCCGCGGCGACGAAGATTGCCGCGTACGCCAGCAGCATCAGCCCGCCACCCCACTGCGAGAGCTGGGCATCGGCGGCGGGCAACGCCTGCAGGGCGAGGCCGCTGCGGAACGGCAACCAGCGGGCCGCGTCGCCGATGAGTTGGCCGACGAGTCCCTCCACCACCGCCAGCCACACCAGCGCCCCGGTGACCGCGCCGGAGAGGTTGCGCACCAAGGCGCCGAGGCCGACGCCGACCGCGCCGAAGCAGATGTTCCAGGCGATGCAGCCGACCACCGTCCGCCACACATCGCCGGCGGAGAGGTCGAGGGCCGCGTCCTTGGCGACGAGCCAGATGGCGGAGGTGGCGAAGGCGGTGGCGGCGCTGACGATCCCGATGACGGCGCCCGCCATGCCGGCGGTCACCATCTTGGCGCCGACCACCCGGCCGCGTGCCGGTGTCGCCAGGTAGGTGTCGGTGATGGTCTTGTGCCGGTACTCACCCGCCATCGAGACGATCCCGAGGACGAGAGAGAAGAAGGAGGCGATCCCGACATGGGCCAAGGCCTTTCGAACGGTGAGGGTGTCGGTGGGGTCGGCGCCCTGCACGAAGAGGCCGCTCACCCCGATGATCACGACGAGCTGCGCCGCACCGAGCAGGATCAGGGGGGTGCGGGTGGTACGAAGCTTGAGGAGCTCGTTGTGGACGAGCCTGATCATGGAGGGGCGTCTGGTCGTGGTGGTCATGGCGATCACACCTTTCGGGTGGTCGAGGTGAGCGAGAGGAAGGCCTCTTCGAGTGAGGCGCCTCCGAGGTCGGCGAGCCGGCCCGAGTAGCGCAGGGCGCCGTTCTGGATGATCACGACGTCGTCGACGGTCTGCTGAACCTCGCTGAGGACGTGGCTCGAGATGAGCACGGTGCGGCCTTCGCGGGCGAACCCTCGCAGCATGGTGCGGAGCCACGCCATGCCGGCCGGGTCGAGACCGTTGGCGGGCTCGTCGAGGATGAGGACCTCGGGGTCGGTGAGCAGCGCAGCCGCCAGCCCGAGACGCTGCTTCATGCCGAGGGAGTAGCTGCCGACCCGGTCCCGGGCGGCGGCGCCGAGCTCGACGATGTCGACGACCTCGTCGACCCGGGAAGAGGGGAGCCCTGCGGCCCCGGCGAGGATGCGCAGGTGGTCGCGACCGCGACGGCCGGGATGGAACCCGGTCGCCTCCAACAGGGCACCGACGACGCGGCGCGGCTGTGCCAGGTCCCGGTAGAGCCGGCCCCCGATGAGCACCTGGCCCGCGGTTGGCGCGACGAGACCGAGCGCCATGCGCAGTGTGGTGGTCTTCCCCGCTCCGTTGGGGCCGAGGAACCCGGTGATCACTCCCTCGTTGACTTCGAAGCTGATGTCGTCCACCGCCCGGTGGGCCCCGAAGTCCTTGGTGAGTCGCTGGATCGAGATCGTTGCCACCCTTGCACCTCCATTCGTGAACCGCTGTTCATGAGCACATGATCACGAGCATACACGACGGGGGATGGGGGGCAAGTCGTGGGGGAGGAGGGGCTTCGTTGCGCAGGGGGGAAGCAGCGGGACGCCGGGCTCAGTCCCGCGCAGCTCGGTAGGCGACGGCGCGACCCTGGCTGCCGTCGGCAGTGAGCACGCCGGCATGGCGCAGGCAGTAGGCCATCTGCTGGGCGAGGCGGCGTGGCCGGCCCAGGGCGGCGGCGAGGTCGGCGGTAGTGAACGGCTCCGGGAGCCCCTCGGGAAGCAGGGCGGCGAGGTCGTCGGGTCCCGCAAAGGATACGGCGTCGACGACACCGACGAGGCGCCGCTCCTCGATCACCCAGCCCTTGCGCCGCCAGGCTCGGGTGGGGTCGTGGCGGCGTTCCTCCTCCTCGATCACCAGCAGCACCTCCAGATCGAGGCCGGGATGGGCCACCAGGGCCGGAAAGCTCACCAGCTCGGCGAACACGTCGACCGCCGCGCCGTGCTTGGGGGAGCGGCGCCGGCTCAGCTCGGTCCTGT
>CAYUDA010000209.1:0-3370 GCA_964443425.1 uncultured Acidimicrobiaceae bacterium | reverse complement strand
GTACGCCCCCACTCGGAGGCTCCAGCGGTTGAGGCCCATCACCAGGTCGAAGATGCCCTGCGGGTAGCGACCCGTGAAGAGCAGCATGACCACCGCGATCAGGGTCAGCAGACCGATGAGGCCGCCGCCGAACTCGAGGACCCGGCCTCCGCCACCGAGGCTGGTGGTCCACCACACGAGCCCGCTGGTGAACAACCCGACGATGATGTAGTGGGGGATGGCGAGCAGCCACCACTTCACCAGGACGAGGCCCCGCGACAAGCTCTCCGGATAGGCGACGTCGAGGTGGGCCGGGTAGTCGGCGTCCTCGAGCGTGAACGGGGGGTACTTGTCGGTGGCGGCGGCGCTGAAGGTGTAGAAGCTGACCCGCCAGCTCCACCGCATCACCCCGACGTTGAAGTCGAAGATCCCCCTGGGGTAGCGACCGGTGAACAGGATCGCGAAGAAGGCGACGATCGACAGCAGCACGAACGCCACCCAGAGGAAGGCGAGCACGACGAAGTGGGGGATCGCCAGGAACCACTTGATGAGCCACATGGCCCGGCTCAAGCCCGGATCGATCGCGCCCTCGACCGTGACCGGATAGGGGCCGGTCCCCGCCGGGGTGCCGGCCTCGGCAACGGCCGCGGCCTCTGGCTCCTTGGTGGAACGAGTCGCCCACACCAGTACGAAGGCCGCCGCTGCTCCCAGCAGCAGGCCACCGACGAGCAGGCCGATGGCAACCGCCAGCAGGATGCTGATACGAACGCCCGCCTCGAGGTCGACGTTGACGTCGGCGGAGGCGTCGGCGTTCATCACGACCACGCTCCACGTCCCGGAGTTCACGTCCCAAGTGAGCGACTGCATGCCGGCGCCGGAGCTGGAGGCGGCCCAGAAGGTCTCGGCGGCCGGTGGACCGGCGGGAGCACCGCCGTCGGCGCGTCGGTACGAGACGTCGGTGCCGCTGGTCCCGAGGTGGGTCACCTCGTCACGGGCGACGCTCCCAAGGTAGGCGTCGACGTCGCTCGACGGACCGATGCCCACAAAGACGTCCTTGGCGTCGTTCGATTGCACGTCGAAGCGAACGTCGGCGAGGCCCGACGGCCACCAGTCTCCCGGGTGCGCGGCGAGGTCCACCTCACCCGACACCAGGGCATAGTCCGAGGTGACGAGGTCGTAGTTCGGGCTCGTCAAGAACCCGTCGGCGTCGCGCTGGGTTCCATAGGCCCAGCTCAAGGCGATGCCTCCGACGATGAGACCCATGGCGAGGATCCCGAGCAAGGCTCCCAGGATCCCGACGATGATCTTCCCAGCTTTCATCCTCCAACCCTTCTTCGTTGCGTGACTCCCGGACGCATTGTGCCCCGCCGGGATCGGGCCGTGCCAGTGGCACTTGTCACGGTGCGTTGGCGGCGGATCCGGGAGGCGGGCTAGGTGGGCCAGTACCAGTCGGCGAAGCGCAGGGTGCGGGTGCGGCGGGCGCGGCTGCGGGCGGTGGCCGGGAACCAGGCCAGCTCCCGGCTGTCCCCGGAGGCGGCGGCGGAGCGGGCGTGGACACCGCGGAGCCCGGCTTCCTCGGCCGCGACCCCGATCGGCTGGCAACGCTCGCGGGGCACCGGGCTGCCGTCGTCGTGGAGCGGGTAGCCGGCGGGAAGCTCGGCGGCGGCCACCCCGGCGGGGGAGTGGACGTCGGCCACCCGCTGGCGGCGGGGCAGGGTTGCGCCCACCAGGACCGGGCCGGAGTCGTTGCGGAGATCCTCCGGCTCATAGGGCCAGGCGGCGACGAACGCCCGCAGGTTGGCGCGGGCGGTTTCCAGATCCTCGTTGAGGTAGAGGGTGGGGAAGCTGTCCGGCGGGTTCCAGCGCCCACCCCGGACGGCGGCGTAGGTGGGATCGAGCGGATCACGCCACCCGCGGTCGGCGACGCGCAGCCACTCGTGACCGTCGCGGAGCCATTCGGTCCTCACGACTGGACCCGGCGAAAGTCGAACATGGCACGACAGGCCTCGAGGACGTCACGATGCCGGCCCTCGCCGAGCAGGTCGAGGAGGGAGACGCCGTCGAGAGCGGGGATGGGACGCTGCACGACCGCCGGAATCCGGTCACGCTGCAGGTAGTGGACGAGCACGTCGGCAGCGGCGGCCAGGTCTGCGACGGCGGGCTCACGCTCGACGGGCACTCCGCCTGCGATCCATTTCCCGACCGCCTGGCGACTCACCCCGAAACGGCGCCCGGCCTCGGCCTGGCTCAGCCCCCACACTCGGAGGACGCGCTCGAAGGCCTTGGCGCTGCGCCGTTGCTCGAAGGCGTCGGCGAAGGCGTCGAGCCAGTCGGGATCGGAGGCCCGCTCGTTGACGAGCGCCTCGGCGGCCTTGGCGGGGGGCAACGTGGTGAGGGAGGCGGCGACGGTCACGGCGAACTCCTTGGTCTCGCCCCGCAACCGTACGTCAACCGCTACCGTTTGTCAATCCCAAAGGAGGCAACGTGGCGATCATGGTTGGTGGCTATCGTGACCGTGGAGCCGAGATGAGCTACGCAGAGCTGCTTCGTGACATGTTCCCGGGACTGGAGCCCACGGTCGACGATCTCTGCCTGCTCGAAACGCACCAGATCAAAGAGCTACGGCGCCGGGTGACGCCGGGTACCCTCGCCACCGTTCTCCACGCCCACCCCCACGTGCGCCAGGTTCTCGTTGCCCGTTGCCCGGACGAGGCGGCGGCGATCGACCGTATCCTCGCCGAGCACCAGCCGGCCGCGGTGGGGAAGGCGGCGCGCGACGTGCAGGACCTGCTGTGGGAGGTCGCCGACCTCATCGTGTACCAGCGGGAGCCAGCCGCGTACGACGCGCTCGCGGTCCACGAATGGGACTTCGCCGCGGTGACCGACGTCGTGTCGCTCGACGACAAGGTGGTGATCGACGCCGGCGCCGGCACCGGGCGGGTCGCCTTCGAGGCCTGCGCCGCGGCGCGGTACGTCTTCGCGGTCGAACCCTCCAGCGTGATGCGACGCTACATGCGGACCAAGGCGGAGGCCGCCGGGATAAGGAACCTGTTCGTGCTCGACGGATTCCTCAACACCATCCCGCTCCCCGCCGCCACCGGCGAGGTGCTCGTCACGTGCCGTGCCATCGGGTGGCGGCTGGACGACGAGCTGGCGGAGATCGACCGAGTCGTTGCCTCCGGGGGAGTGGCACTCCACCTGCTCGGGACACCGCACCCGGCGGAACCCGGGGACCGGCTCGACAGCGCCCTCTTCGCCCACGGCTACGAGCCGGGTACCTACCGGGAAGGCTCCGGACTGAGCCGGCGCTACATCAAGCACATGCCGTGAGGTGATCGCTCACTGCGGCGTGAGGTCGAACCAGTACTCGGTGCCGGTGGGGACGTGGGTG
>CAYUDA010000208.1:0-3403 GCA_964443425.1 uncultured Acidimicrobiaceae bacterium | reverse complement strand
CGGTGTTGGCGGCCCAGCGGCGGATCTTCTCGGATTGGGCGAACGCAGGCTGACCCGCTTCCATCCCGGTTGATTCCCGGACGTACCCGACGACCCGCACAGCACTTCTCCGTTCCGTGGCGCTCCAGTCTCGCAGCGTGGTCGGGGTGAATCAATCACTGGGGGACGGGGGGTGGGCCCCCTGTACCCACCCTGCGTCCGGTGGGCGAACCGTCGCTGGTAGCCTGCCGTCATGGCGAGGGCCCTCGTGCTCAATGCGTCGAACGAGCCGCTGTCGGTCGTTCCGGTCAGGCGGGCCATCGTGCTCGTCCTCCGTGACCGCGCCGACGTGGTCGCCTCCAACGGCAGGGTGTGGCGTTCCGAGCACATCAGCTTCCCCGCCCCGTCGGTGATCCGGCTCCGCCACTATGTGCGGGTGCCGTACGCTCGCCGGGTCCCGCTCAACCGGCGCGCCGTCTTCCTGCGCGACGACCACCGCTGCCAGTACTGCCTCCGTCCGGCGGAGAACCTCGACCACGTCGTGCCGAAATCCCAAGGCGGCCTCCACACCTGGGAGAACGTCGTGGCATGCTGCCGGCGCTGCAACACCCGCAAGGGCGGCCGCACCCCGGAGGAGGCCGGCCTCCAACTCCACCGCAAGCCGATCGCGCCCCGCAGGCACAGCTGGGTGCTGGTCGCCACCGGCGCCATCCCGGATCCCTCCTGGGAGCCCTACCTGCTCGTCGGCTGAGGCGCAGCGACCTCGCGGGTGATCCGATCTCGGAGTGACACGGTCAGGCGCCGCGGCTCAGTCCCAGGCGTCGGGGTAGCAGACCGCGCCGGCGATCTTCGCCGTCGAACCCTCGGCCCGTACCGGGACCTCACCGGCGGTGGCGCCGGCGCACAGCCACGTACCGGATGCGCTGCGGGTGATCACGTAGAGGAAGTCGTGATCCGACGAGTCGTCGTCCCAGTAGACGGTGCCCACGGTCCCCGAAGGGGAGGTGCCGGCGGTGTGGTTGACGATGGTGACGTTGGGGACACGGCTCTCGAGGCGGGTCTGGGTGATGCCGCCGAAGGTCTCGCCGGAGTCGTCGTAGTAGGAGCCTGCTCCTGCCAGCACGCTGTTGATGAGCGCCCGGGCCGTGTTGTCCTTGGCGGCGCGGTCGGCGAAGGGACCCTCGCCGCCCACCCGGTACTTGGGGCCCGGGGCGTAGGAGTACGGCACCGGAGATCCCTGGAACCCGAGGTCGCAGAAGGCGGGATCGACACCGACGGTGGCGTCCTCCGCGGCCAGGTCGAGCCACAGCGGGGAGCCGTCGGGCGGGCCGAGCCAGACCCCGTAGGGGAGGGCCTCGGCGTCGACGAGGCGGGCGTCACGCGGCGCCGCGAACACCAGGGCCTGCTTGGTCACCGAGAACGGCGGCAGGTACACGGCGGCGTCGGAGCGTTTCCACAGATCGTCGTATCCGGTCTCGAGCGACAGCTCGGCGGCGCCCCCGTCCGCCCACTGGGCGACGGCGGCTGGAACGGGACCCTCAATAGCCGGCCACGACACCATGTCGGGAGAGTCGTTGGCGACCTCGAAGGTGACGGCGACGATCTGGACCACCGGCTCGATGGTGGGATCGCCGCATTGCAGGCTGCCGAGGGCGAGGGGCGTCGCCGTCACCCCGCCGCCCCAGGTCACGGGGTCGTCGACGTGGACCGCGGCGAGGGTGGGTGCGCTCCAGAAGATGCCGGCCTCCGGGGAGGTGAGATCCCACAGGGCGACCGCGGTGCCATCCACGCTCAGCTCGACGTCCATGGCGTCGATGCGGTCGGTGGGAGCCGAGAAGCCCACGGTGGCCCGCGCCGCCAGTCCGGCCTCGATCCATGCGACGTCGGCGCCGGTGGCGGCGTTGTTGCCTGGGTGGAGCAGGTCGACGGGGTAGCGATCCCCGGCCGAGTCGATCAGCGTCAACCGCAGGGCCCGGTCCCGTCCCAGTGACTGGGCGTCGAAGGGGATGGCGACCGCGCCGCTGTTGCGCAGCGAGACGCCGACCAGGACCTCGCTGGCGCCGGTGGCGAGAGCCTCGGGGGATTCGTCGGAGAACACCGTGTCGATGGTGACGTCGACCCCGTCCCCTTCCCACACCTCGCCCAGCACCAGCGACGCCGCAGCTACGGCATCGCCGCTCTGGGCATCACCGGTCGCATCGGCGGTCTGAAACGACCCGGCCGAGGCGGCGGTGGCGGTGACCAGCGCCGCGGCGCCCAGCAGGAGGGCGGCGAGGGCGATGGAGAACCTAGGGGGCATGAGGGCACCAGTCGGGTCGGCTCTGCTCAAGCATCGGAACCGCAGTTTCTGCCGTTGAGAGGTTTCGTGTCGCACGATACCGAGCGTCGGCCGCCGATGCGTGTCATTGCGCCGGTACGTTGCCCGCCGCCGGTCCTTCCAAGGTCGCCTGAATGGCGGTGAGGCGAGGCACCTCGATCCCGGCCCGGGCGGCGTGATCGAGGGCTCGCGCCAACCGGGTGGGGGCGCTGCGCCCGGTGGCGCCGTGATCGGGATCGGCGTCGATCGCCTCCACCATCCCGGCCATCAGCGCCTCCCTGTCGAGTTCGATGCCGCAGAGCCATTCCTGCAGGTCGAGGACCTCGGAGGCGACCTCGCCGGCGAGGGAGCGATGGTGCTGCCACAGGGCGCCGACCGTGCCCCCGGTCATCAGGCCGGCGATGTTGACGGTCAGGATGTAGAGGTTCTTGCGAACCAGCTCGAACAGCAGCTCCTCGCCGGAGTCGACCGTGGCGGCCGGGATCCCGATGCGCGACAGCGCCCCCGCCAGCAGGGCGGCGCCCGGCCCGCCGACCGGGGTGGGGAGGATCGGTGTGACGGCCCGTCCCGGCTTCTTCTCGAACCACACCACGGCCACCGTCGGATCGGAGACATCGTGCGCCAGCCAGTCGCGCGGCAGCAGCTCGTTCTGGAGCAACCCGACGTGGGGGTGCCACACGGGGGGGAGGGAGGCCAGCACCGGGTCGAGGTCCGCCTCGGCGACGGCCACCAGGACGATCTCGGGGTGGGGGAGGCGTGCCGCCAGCTCTGCGGGATCCTCGCCCCGAAGCACCGGGAACACCGGGCGTCCGGCACGGAGGAGCGCTCGGGCGAACACCCCGCCCATCTCGCCGAGACCGACGATGACGGCGGAGGCGTCGCGGGGGGAGTCCATCGGGGGGACGATAGTGGAGGGCCGCCGCCACGGAGCGTCCGGCTCACCGTCCGGGCTTCGGACGACGAGTGCCACGGCGCCGGCCGTCTCAGGCGTCGTCGACCGGGGTGAGCTCCTGAAAGATGGTGAGCTGGAGTCCGGCGGGGCCCTCGAGCCTCGAGTTGAGCGATTGCCAGGGCGTGACCGTGGGAGGCCCGAGCAGGGTGGCTCCC
>CAYUDA010000207.1:342-3418 GCA_964443425.1 uncultured Acidimicrobiaceae bacterium | reverse complement strand
TATCATCCCGCAATGCGCCATGCCGTTCCCGTGCTCATCTGCGCGATTGCCGTCGCCGCCTGTGGGGGACAACCGGCCGCAACAACAACCGTCGCCCCGACGACCACCAGCTCGTCCGTCACTCCCACGACGAGCACCCCGGCAACCACCACCCTCGGCATCACGGAGCCGGCGACGACAACGGCCGTCGTGCAGACCCTGGCCCCGGAGCTCCAGCGGCAGGTCGACTGGTTCATCGCGCTCCTCAACGGCGCCCCTCTCGACGAGTCGGACTACAACGCCCGGTTCGCCCAGGTCTTCCTCGACCAGCTGACCGCGGCGCAGTTCACCGAAGTCGTGGATCAGATCAAGGCCGCGGCTCCTTTCTGGCAGCAGACCGAGGTCATCGCGGCCCAACCCAGCGCCGGAGTGGTTCGAATCGCCCCAGAATCCGGCGACCCGGCCTTCGCGCTGAGCGTATCCATCGACGCCGACGGAAGAATCAACGGCCTGTACGTCCAGCCTGCCGATCCGCCGCAGCTCGACGATCCCCCGCAGACCGCTGCCGATGCAGCGGCGAGGATCGGCCAGCTCGGCCGGTTCGGCTATGTGGTTGCCGATGTCGCCGGCGATGAATGCACGGTTCGCATGGGCCAAGACCCGGACGTGGCGGTCCCGCTTGGCTCGATGTTCAAGCTCTACGTGCTGGGTGCAGTGGTGGATGCGGTGACGGCCGGGACCATCAGCTGGGACCAGGAAGTCGAAATCGTCGATCGCTACCGGAGCCTGCCGAGCGGCATCGTGCAAGACGATCCTCCAGGGTCGACCCGCACCGTTCGGGAGCTCGCCGAGTTGATGATCTCGATCTCGGACAACACTGCCGCCGATCACCTCGCGGGTCTGGTCGGCCGGGCTGCGGTCGAGCAGGCGCTGCTCGACTACGGGCACTCCAACCCTGCCCTCAACCGTCCCTTCCTCACCACGCGGGAGTTGTTCGTCCTGAAACTGGCGGACCCGACAGGAGAACCGGGGACGCCGGGACGGCTGGGGACGGAATACGCGAGTGCCGACGAGACCGAGCGGCGCCGTATCCTCGAGGACGAGGTCGACCCGTATCCACTCGCAGATCTCGACATAGCCCAGTGGACGGCACCGATCGCGGTCGACGATCTCGAGTGGTTTGCATCACCGATGGATCTGTGCCGGTCCTTGAACCGCCTCGAGCAGAACACCGAGGCGGTCCGCATTCTGTCGATCAATCCCGGGATACCGGACACCGACGGGCTCTGGACCTACCTCGGGTACAAAGGTGGCAGCGAGCCGGGACTGCTGGGCATGGCGTGGTATCGCCGAACGCAGGATGGGGGAATCTCGGTCGTGAGCGGAGCGGTGTGGAACTCTGATCAACTGATCGACGAGACCGAAGCCGCGCTGCTGTTGGGTGCCTTGCGCGACCTCACCTGACGTCGGTCTCGGCAGGGGAGATATCGACTGCTCAGCTCCCCGCGACGCCGAGTATGTGTGATGGTCACTCGATCTCGATGGTGATCAGCGCCACGTCGACGGCCTCGTCACCGCGGGCTCGTCGCTAGGCGTCGGTCTGGTCCTGGGCGTCCCGGGCCCGTTCCTCGGCGAGGAACCGCTCATACCGACGCTCCTGGAGCCCGCTTCGGTCGATCAGGTAGGCCATGACGTGGAAGACGATGCCGATCCCCCACGCCAGGGTCACCCAGTACGCCCAATCGAGACCGCCGCCCTGGGCCAGGTCGATGCCCCACAGGAATCCGTTGACGACCACGAAAACAACGAGGTGCCACATCAGGCCGACAAAGTCCTCGACACGTTTGCGGGCCCTCTCCTCGGCGGTTCCGCCTGCCGCAGTCACTGCTACCTCCTCAGGTCGGCGTGCTTCCCGCATCTTGGGCGTCGGGCGATCCGCCGTCCAATCGGGCGTCATCCATTGGTCGATGGACCCGCCCTCCATCACCGAGTGGGTTATGGTCTCGGGCGTCTCGTCCCGGCACACTGGGACGATCAGCGTGAAAAGGAGCCGCGATGGCAGTGATCGAGGTTGAGGGTATCGTCAAGGCCTACGGGGGCAGGAACGTGGTCGACGATGTGTCGTTCCACGTCGAGGAAGGCGAGATCTTCGGCATCGTGGGCCCCAACGGCGCCGGCAAGACCACGATCGTCGAGTCGGTCGAAGGATTGCGGAACCCCGATGGGGGCACGATCCGCGTCCTGGGTTTGGATCCGATCGGGGATCGCTACGAGATCACCGAGCGGGTCGGCGCCCAGTTGCAGGAGAGCCGGCTCCAGGACCGCATCAGGGTGGGGGAAGTCCTCGATCTCTACGCCTCGTTCTACCGAAACCCGGCCGATTGGCGCGGCTTGCTCGACCGCCTCGGTCTCGAAGGCAAGGAGGGCGAGAAATACGCCACCCTCTCAGGTGGGCAGAAACAGCGCCTCTCGGTCGCCCTTGCCCTGGTGGGATCGCCCGAGATCGCCATCCTCGATGAGCTCACCACCGGTCTCGATCCGCAGGCCCGCCGCGCCACGTGGGACACCATCGAGCAGATCAGGGATTCGGGGGTGACCGTGGTGCTCGTCACCCACTTCATGGAAGAAGCGGAGCGGCTCTGCGATCGGACGATGGTCGTCAAGGAAGGGCGGATCGTCGCCATCGACACCCCGGGCGGACTGGTGCAGCGTCTCGGTTCCGAACAGCGGCTCCGGTTCCAGCCCTCCGAGCCGGTCGACGACTCGGTGTTCACCGCCCTGCCCGAGGTGGTGACGGTCGAGCACGGCGGGCCGCAGGTGGTCATCACCGGGACCGGGAACGTGATCCAGGAGGTGATGGTGGCGCTGGCACGGCACCAGGTGGTCCCCGAGGAGCTGCGGATCGAACAGACCACCTTGGAGGAGGCCTACCTGGCCCTCACCGGCCAGGGCGGCGCATCGAACGACACGAACGGGGAGGGACGCTGATGGCAGTCACGATGAAGATCACTCGCACCGAGGGACGGCTCTTCCTGCGGGACCCGCTCGCCGTGTTCTTCGGTCTGGTCTTCCCGTCGGTGCTGCTGCTGGCCCTCGG
>CAYUDA010000207.1:0-332 GCA_964443425.1 uncultured Acidimicrobiaceae bacterium | reverse complement strand
ACCGATGAAGGAACTGGACGGAGCCCGCTACATCGACGTCTTCGCCCCGATCACCCTCGGGTTGGGGATCGCGACGCTGGGCCTGGTGACGCTGCCCCCGATCCTGAGCAGTTACCGGCAGTTCGGCATCCTGCGCCGGCTCCGCACCACCCCGGTGCATCCGAGGCGGCTGCTGTCGGCCCAGATGGCGGTGCACGGGACGGTGTCCGTCGTCGCCTCGGTAGCGGCGATCGTGGTCGCCGTGGTCGCCTTCGACCTGCCCGTGCCGCAACGTCCGCTGTGGTTCGTCGCCTCGTTCGTGCTCTCGGTGGCGTCGATCTTCGCCATCGGGC
>CAYUDA010000206.1:0-3441 GCA_964443425.1 uncultured Acidimicrobiaceae bacterium | reverse complement strand
ACGCGGCACAGCTCAACATCGGGATCTCGAGCTTCGTGTCGGTCGGCAACAAGCCGGACGTGTCCGGCGACGACCTCCTCTTGTACTGGGAGGACGATCCCGCTACCGACGTCATCCTGCTCTACCTCGAGTCGTTCGGGAACCCGCGCCGCTTCGCGCGGGCCGCCCGCCGCATCGGCAAGAAGAAGCCGATCGTGGCGGTGAAGTCGGGACGCACCAGCGCCGGGGCGCGCGCCGCGGTCAGCCACACCGGGTCGCTGGCAAGTCTCGACGTGGCGGTCGACTCGCTGTTCCGCCAGGCCGGAGTGGTGCGCACCGACACCCTGGAATCCCTCTTCGATGTGACCGCCCTGCTCGCCAACCAGCCGCTCCCTGCCGGGCGCCGGGTCGGCATCGTCACCAATGCCGGGGGGCCTGCGATCCTCGCCGCCGACGCCCTCTCCGCCCAGAACCTCGATGTCGTCGAGCTGTCCGAGGCGCTCAAGGATCGGCTGCGGGCGGTGCTGTCGCCCGGAGCCGGGGTCAGCAACCCGGTCGACATGATCGCCTCCGCCGGTCCCGCCCAGTACGCAGCCTGCCTCGAGGAGCTGTTCGCCACCGACGAGGTCGACGCCATCGTCGCCATCTTCATCCCGGCGTCCCCCCTCGGCGCCGACGAGACGGTGGCCGCCATCCGGGACGCGGCCCTGGCGCACCACGGGGAGAAGCCATTCCTGCTGGTGTACATGAGCGCCCGCGGTGCCCACGAGGCCATCGGCGACGGCGAGCACCGGATCCCCACCTACCCGTTTCCCGAGCAGGCCGCCTGGGCGCTGGCCAAGGCGGCCGAGCTCGCCGAATGGCGGGCCCGCGACGAAGGCATCGTCCCGGTCCTCGACGGGATCGACGCCCCCGCCGCCCGCGCCGTGGTCGAAGGCGCCCTCGCCCGCGTCGGCGACGGTCCGGGCTGGCTCGAACCGAACGAGGTCAAGGCGGTGCTTGCGGCCTTTTCCCTCACCGCGCCTCGCGGTGAGGTGGTGCACGACGAGGACGCCGCGGTGGCGGTGGCGGCCTCCTTCGACGCCGCTGCGGTGCTCAAGGTCGTGTCGGAATCGGCGGTCCACAAGTCCGACATCGGTGGTGTGGTGCTCGACCGCCGCGGCGAGGACGAGGTGCGGGAAGGTTTCCGTGCCGTGTCGGCCGCGGTGCCCGACCCCGAAGGGGTGCTGGTACAAGAGCAGATCGCCGGTGGGCACGAGGTTCTCATCGGGATGACCGAGGACCCGACGTTCGGCCCGCTCGTCGTGTTCGGCCTCGGCGGGGTCTACGTCGAGCTCCTCAACGACGTGGCGTTCCGCCTCCCGCCGCTGACCGACGTCGACGCAGCAGAGATGATCGGAGAGGTGAAGTCGGCGCCGCTGCTGCGGGGCTACCGGGGCGGTGCCCCCGGAGACCTGGAGGCCCTGCAGGACGCCCTGTTGCGTGTGTCGGCCCTCATCGAAGCCCTCCCGGAAGTCGTGGAGCTGGATCTCAACCCGGTCAAGGTACGGCCGCCGGGGGAGGGCATCGCCGTCGTCGACGCCCGGATGCGGGTCCGCCGGGTCGGGGGGCCGTGGGTTCCGTCGCGCCGCGACGTGCCCTCGGAGCTGTGACTGCAAGAATGGGGCCGATCGAGCAAGGGATTCGATGCGCGTCGTCGACCTGATGACCACCGATGTGATCACCGTCTCGCCCGAGACGGCGATCGCGGACGCGGCACGTCTGATGTTTCGCAACCGGGTCAGTGGCCTTCCGGTCTGCGACGAGGAGGGGCTCGTCGTCGGCATCATCACCGAAGCCGACTTCCTCCGCCTCGAGGTCGCCCGGGAGGAGGCGGAAGTCCCCTCCCCGGTGGAGACCGTTGGGCAGGTCATGAACGAGAACGTGGTGACGATCGGCTCCGATCTGTCCATCGGTGACGCGGCCCGCACCATGGTGGTCCGTGACGTCAACCGTCTCCCCGTCATCGACGATGACGGTCGCCTGCTCGGCATCATCTCCCGGCTCGACGTCGTGGCGGTGTTCACCCGGCCCGACGACGTCATCGAGGACGAGATCCGCGAGGACGTGCTGCGCCGCGTGTTGTTCATCGATCCCGACGACATCACGGTGTCGGTCGCCGACGGAGTCGTGCGTTTCCAGGGCCAGATCGGGACCCGGAACGAGGCCAGCCTTCTCGAGGAGCTGGCGCGGCGCCTCGACGGGGTCGTGCGCGTCGACAACCAGCTCAGCTGGCGCTACGACGACAGCTCGGCGTGAACCCCCCGCAGCCGGGAAGGGTCACCAGCCACGACGGGCTGGAGATTGCCACCGCGTCCTGGGAACAGGGTGACGGCGGACCGCTGCTGGTCCTGGTCCACGCCACCGGCTTCTGCAAAGAAGTGGCGGCTCCCGTCGTCGAGGAGCTGGCCCGCCGCCTCCCGGCGTTGCGCGCCGTCGCCCTCGACCAGCGGGCCCACGGCGACTCCTCGGCGCCGCCACCTCCCTACGACTGGTGGGACATCGGGCGTGACGTGCTCGCAGTAGTGGGAGGGCGCCGGGGCGTGGTCGGGATCGGCCACTCCTCCGGGGGTGCGGTGCTGCTCCTCGCCGAGTTGCTCGCACCTGGCACCTTCCGTTCGATGGTGCTGGTGGAGCCGATCGTGTTCCCCCCGCCGTACGGCAGCTTCCCCGACAATCCGCTCAGCGTGGCGGCCCGCAAGCGTGTCGCCACCTTCGCCGACCGGCGGGCGGCGCGGCAGCGCTGGCAGGGGCGTGCCCCCTTCGCCACCTGGGACCGGCGCGCCTTCGATGCCTACCTCGAGGGAGGGTTGGCGTGGCGGGACGGCACCTTGGTGTTGAAGTGCGCCCCTGAGGCCGAGGCCGCCTTCTACGTCGGGGCCATGCTGCACGAGGGATGGGAGCGGCTCGGCGAGGTGGTGCCGCCGGTGTTGCTCGTCGCCGGCGAGCACTCCTCGACCCACTCCGAGGCGTTCCTGGGTGAGATGGCCGGTCGTATGCCCTCCGCCTCGTTCGTGGTCGTGCCCGGCACCTCTCACTTCGTGTGGATGGAACGCCCCGATCTGGTGGCGGCGGAGACCGCTCGTTTCCTGGCCGGCGGGTCCGTATCCGAGACGGAACCGTCCCGGTAGGATCCCATCTCGTGCTCTTCCCCAGCTCAGAGATCGAACGGTTGCAGGACGCCTTGGCGCACCGGGCGGGCGGCTACGCCACCGCTTCGTTCCCCACCCGGGTGGCGCCGCTGGAGCTGGTGCGAGCCGGCTCCCCCCTGTTCAGGGTTGCCAACTACTTCAGCAGCCCCGACGGCGTCGAGATCGCCGGCCTCGGCGCCGCCTGGCGGGCGGCCGCCGCCGGGACCCGGCGCTTCTCGCGGCTCGATGCCTCCCTCGCCGCCCTTCCCGACCTGGCGGTGCCGGTCCGTTG
>CAYUDA010000205.1:0-3448 GCA_964443425.1 uncultured Acidimicrobiaceae bacterium | reverse complement strand
AGAACCGGGTGGAGTACTTCGTCAGCTACTACGACTACTACCAGCCCGAGGCGTACCTACCGCAGACCGACACCTACATCGAGAAGGAATCGACGATCAACGACGAGATCGATCGGCTCCGCCACTCGGCGACGGCTGCGCTCCTCACCCGGGAGGATGTCATCATCGTTGCCTCCGTCTCGGCGATCTACGGCCTCGGCTCTCCCGAGCAGTACGAGGGGCAGCTGCTTCGCCTGGTGCGCGGGGTCGAGTACCCGCTGGGCCACGCTGTGAGGCGCCTCGTCGACATCCGGTATGAGCGCAACGAGGTGAACCTGACCCGGGGCCGCTTCCGGCTCCGCGGTGACACCCTCGAGGTGTTCCCCTCCTACGAGGAGTCGCTGTTCCGGGTGGAGTACTTCGGCGACGAGGTGGAGCGCATCGTGGAGATGAATCCTCTCACCGGGGAGGTCCTCTCCGAGCTGTCCGAGCTGTGGGTCTACCCGGCGACGCACTACGTCACCGAACGGGACCGTCTCCTCACGGCGGTGACCGCCATCGAGCAGGAACTCCAGGAGCGGCTCGGGGAACTGGAGCGGCACAACAAGCTGCTGGAGGCGCAACGCCTCCGGATGCGGACCTCCTACGACATGGAGATGATGCGCGAGGTGGGGAGCTGTGCCGGGATCGAGAACTACAGTCGCCACCTCGATGGCCGGGAGCCCGGCCAGGCCCCCTACACATTGCTCGACTACTTCCCCGACGACTACCTCACCGTCGTCGACGAGAGCCATGTCACCATCCCGCAGATCCACGGGCAGTTCGCCGGGGATCGCAGCCGCAAGGAGGTTCTCGTCGAGCACGGGTTCCGGCTCCCCTCCGCGATGGACAACCGCCCCCTCACCTTCGAGGAGTGGTACGCCAAGACCCGGCAGGCTGTGCTGCTCTCGGCCACCCCCGGACCGTGGGAGTTCCGGGAGTCGGCCGCCATCGTCGAGCAGATCATCCGCCCCACCGGACTGGTCGACCCCGAGGTGGTGGTGCGGCCCACCAAGGGCCAGATCGACGACCTCTCCGAGGAGATTCGGCAACGCGCCGAGCTCGATCAGCGGGTCCTGGTCACCACCCTCACCAAGAAGATGGCCGAAGACCTCACCGACTACCTGCTCGAGATGGGGATCCAGGCCCGCTACCTCCATTCCGACATCGACACCCTGGAACGGGTCCAGATCCTGCGCGACCTGCGTCTCGGCGAGTACGACGTGCTGGTGGGCGTCAACCTGCTGCGGGAGGGTCTCGACCTCCCCGAGGTGACCCTGGTGGCGATCCTCGACGCCGACAAGGAAGGTTTCCTCCGGTCCGGCACCTCCCTCATCCAGACGATCGGTCGGGCGGCCCGTAACGTGGACGGCCAGGTGATCATGTACGCCGACGCCGTCACCGACTCGATGCAGCGCGCCATCAGCGAGACCAACCGGCGCCGCCTCGCTCAGATCCAGTTCAACGAGGAGCGCGGTATCGACCCGCAGACGATCCGCAAGAAGGTGTCCGACATCCTCGAGCTGGTGCAGTCCTCCGACGCTCCGGCCGCCTCCCGGCGGGCGCGGGAGACCCGGTCACGAGAACCGCTCGACCTCGACCGTGCCGACCTCACCCGGCTCATCCAGAGCCTGGAGGAGGAGATGCACGAGGCGGCCTCGGAGCTGCGTTTCGAGTACGCCGCCCGCCTCCGCGACGAGGTCGAGGAGTTGAAGCGGGAACTGCGGGAGGTGCGGGAGGCGGCTCGCTGAGGAGGGAGTGACCCGCCAACTGCGGGGGCTGACGGGCCCTGCCGGCGGCGCCCGGTCAAGCGGCGGCGGGAGGGGTCGATACCCTCCGGGACACAGGGGAGGATCGTTCGTGCACGGTGACACAGACGGCAAGACGGCCCCGGCGGCGGCGTCCCCGGGCTCGCTCGCCTGGCGTCTGCGGGTCTACCCCGCCGTGATCCTGACGGTGCTGGCGGCGGTGGTCGTGGTGCTGGTGGTGACGGCCGACGACGGGGCCGCCCTCAGCGGACGGCTCGGCGGCGACTACCCGGCCTTCTACGGGGCGGGAAGGATCGCAGCCGACGGGGACTGGAGCCACCTCTACGAGGCGTCGCGCCAGCAGCAGGCGCAGGGAACCCTGGTCGACGGGTCCGGGGGCTACCTCTACTTCGCCTACCCGCCGTTCGTGGCAGCCGGCTACCGGCTGCTCGCCGGGCTCTCCTACCGCTGGTCCTACCTGGTCCACACCGCGCTCATGGTCGTTGCCCTGTGGGGGGCGATCGTGCTGTGGCGTCGCTACCTGCCGTTCCGGATCGGCACGGCTGCGGCCCTGGCGGGTGCCCTGCTGTTCTACCCGCTGCTGCGCGCCGTCCCGGGCGGGCAGAACACCGCCCTCACCATGCTGCTGGTGGCCGCGGTGGCCCGGCTCGACGAGGAGGGCCACGAGATCTGGGCCGGGGTGGCGGCATCGCTGCTGCTCGCCAAGCCGCAGTTCGGGGTTCCGCTCCTCGCCCTGCTCGTGGTGGGGCGCCGCTGGCGAATGGTGACCGCCGGGCTGGGAGGCGCAGGACTGCTCTACCTGGCCGGTGCCGCTTTGGCGGGGTTCGCCTGGGTGGGGGAGTGGTGGCGCTCGGCCAACGCGTTCCTCGAGATCGACGCCGGGGTCAACAGCGCCAACCTCATCTCGTGGCAGGGTGTCCTCGAGCACCTCGCCGGCGGTGCCATCGGCGCTGTGCTGGGCTGGGGTCTGGCACTCCTCACCGCCGCCCTCGCCGCGCTCTTCTGGCTGCGCCACCCACACGCCTCTCCGGGCGTTCGCTACTCGGTGGCGCTGGCGGCGATCGTGCTGGCGGCTCCCCACACCATGTACTACGACGGCGGGGTGCTGTTGTTCCCACTCGTCCTGCTCGCCCCCACCGCGGGTCGCGCCGGGTGGGTGGCGGCCGCCGCCCTCGGGGCCGTCTCCTGGGGGCAGCTCGCCGCCGACGGCCTCGGCTGGTCTCCGGTGTTCCTGGTGGCCGTGGTGGTGGGAGGATGGGCCGTGTTCCGATGGGAGCTGCCGGGGCGGACGCCGCTCCCGGCTGCCGCCTGACGGGCTACGCCCGTGTAATTCATGTCACACCCCCTGGCTACACTCGCCATCCGGCGGCCGTCCGCTGACGGGGAGCGCAGCCCCGGGCGGAAAGAGGCACGGAGGACGGGGTCACCGGTGTCAACCGACAAGATCGTCATCAGGGGTGCCCGGGAGCACAACCTGAAGAACCTGAGCCTCGAGATCCCCCGCGAGAAGTTCGTGGTGTTCAGCGGGATCTCCGGGTCCGGGAAGTCGTCGCTCGCCTTCGACACCATCTACGCCGAGGGGCAGCGACGTTACGTCGAGAGCCTGTCCGCCTACGCCCGCCAGTTCCTCGGCCAGATGGACAAACCCGACGTGGACTTCA
>CAYUDA010000204.1:0-3484 GCA_964443425.1 uncultured Acidimicrobiaceae bacterium | reverse complement strand
GGCACCGCGATGAGGGCGGTGTCGCCGCTGGCGGGGTCGATGGAGGCGACGATGATGGTGTCGGTGCGGACCCCGGTGCGCCCGATGCCGGCGTCGCCGCCGAGCAGCAGCACATTGAGGCGTTCCTTGCCGTCCCACAGCCGGGGCGGGGGGAGGGTGGTGGTGGTCGTGGTCGTGGTGGTGCCGGCCGGTTCCTGACCCGTCGACGGCGCCGCCGCGGTGGTGGTCGTGGTCGGTGGGGGGAGGGTGGTGGAGGGGGCGAACACGGTGGTGATGAGGTCGTACTGCACGATGTCGTAGTAGCCGGCGACGACGTGGGGGACGGCGAGGGCCGCGGTCGTCGTCAGCGCCAGCAGCACCGCGGTGGTGATCCCGAGCGCGCCGCGGGGTCCCCGCTCGATCGGTGCCTCCGAGAAGTAGGCGTCGATCGAGGCGTAGACCCGGAACAGCAGCAGGGCGAAGTCACCGAACAGCAGCCATTGCAGCGCCCGTGGCTGGACCGACCAGCGCAGCAGGGTGTGGCGCTCGGAGAGCAGCATCCATCCCGACGCCGCGGCGACGACCGCCGTGACGCCGACGAGGGTCCATCCCTTGCGGCGCTCCCCGGCGAGGAGCTGCCCGGAGCCGGGCACCACGGCGGACGCGAGGGCCGCGACGATGCCTCTGCCGGGTCGGTGCGGGAAGGCGCGAACCATCAGGAAAGCTTAGGAGGCGGCCCGAATTGGGCATGGGTACGGACCCGGCTGCGCCGGGGAAAGGTGGTGGCGCATGCCGCACCGACGATTTACCTGTTGGCCCTCGTGGTGAGAAGATGCCGCCCATCCCCAACTCGGAGGTTCGCGTGACACAGCCAAAGGTGGTCGTGGCCGAGCAGATCGCCGATGCGGCGCTGGCGGTGCTGCGGGAGTCGTGTGAGGTCGACGACGCCTCGGACGCCTCCCGGGAGGAGCTGTTGGGTCGTCTCGGCGACGCCGACGCCATCATCGTGCGCTCCGCCACCCAGGTCGACGCCGACCTGATCGCCGCCGCTCCCAAGCTCCGCGTGATCGGTCGGGCCGGAATCGGAGTCGACAACATCGACCTCACCACCGCCACCGCCCAGGGGGTGATGGTGGTCAACGCCCCCGACGCCAACACGATCTCCGCCGCCGAGCACACCATCGCCCTCCTGCTCTCCCAGGCGCGGCGGATTCCCGAAGCGGACGCCTCGCTGCGGGCGGGTCGTTGGGACCGCAAGCTGTTCAAGGGTGTCGAGCTGCACGGCAAGGTGCTCGGCATCGTCGGGCTGGGGCGGATCGGGACCCTGGTGGCGCAACGGGCGTCCTCGTTCGGGATGCGGATCCTCGTCAACGACCCGTACGTCGGGGCGGACCGGGTGCGGCGCCTCGGTGCCGAGCTGATGGACCTGCCCGACCTGCTGGCCGCGGCCGACTTCATCACGATCCACCTGCCCCGCAACCGGGAGACGGAGGGTCTCATCGGGCGGGAGGAGTTGGCCCGGATGAAGCAGGGGGTGCGCCTCGTCAACGTGGCCCGTGGCGGCATCGTCGACGAGGAGGCGCTGGCGGAGGCGGTGGCGTCGGGCAAGGTGGCGGGCGCCGCCATCGACGTGTTCGCGGTGGAGCCGACCACCGAGAGCCCGCTGTTCTCGCTGTCGCAACTCGTGGTGACGCCCCATCTGGGTGCCTCGACCCTGGAGGCGCAGGACAAGGCCGGCCTCTCGGTGGCCGAGTCGGTGTTGAAGGCGCTGCAGGGCGAGATGGTACGGTCGGCCGTCAACGTCGACCTCGGCCCCGACGTGCCGGTGGAGGTGCAGGGGTTCCTGCCGGTGGCCGAGCACCTGGGCCGTATCTTCGCCATGTTCTCCGGCGGGCTGCCGTCGGAGCTGACGGTGACCGTCGAGGGTGAGCTGGCGGAGCATCCGCTGCGGCCGCTGGCGATGGGGGCCTTGAAGGGGGCGCTGGGAGCGGTGGTGAACGGGCCGGTCACCTACGTCAACGCCCCGATCCTGGCGGAGAGCCACGGCGTCTCGATCCGGGAGGCGTCCCGGGCCCAGAGCCACGACTACCGGGTGTTGATCACCCTGTCGGGCGTCATCGAAGGCAAGCCCCGCTCGCTGTCGGCGACGGTGTTGGAGCGCAAGGGCGAGGTGCTGACCGACGTCGACGGCTACAAGATCGAGCTGCCGCTCAGCGCTCACATGCTCCTGATCCGCAACGACGACGTGCCGGGAGTGATCGGCCGGGTCGGGACCGCCGTCGGCGACGCCGGCCTCAACATCTCCGACATGGCGGTGGGGCGCCATCCGGAAGGTGGGGCGATGATCGGGATCGCCCTCGAGGTCCCGGTCGACGACGCCCTGGTCGCCGAGCTGCGGGAGACCGAGGGTGTGCTGGCGGTGCGGGCGATCCAGCTCGATCTGTAGGGATACCTCTCTCGTCCCGAGCTGTACGCCACCGAGGGAGTGCTGGCGGTGCGGGGGATCCAGCTCGATCTGAAGGCCTCGCTTCTCTCGTCCCCCCTTGTCAAAAGGGGGGACCGGCGAGGCGCCGGCGAAGCCGGCGAGCGAGCCGAGGGGGGTGTGCCGCATCACGACCACCGCGACCCTTCCCGGACGAACGATCGGCTCAGAGCAACGCCGTGAGCAGCCAGCCCACTGCCAGCCCGTAGCCGCCGGCGAGCACGTCGTCGAAGGTGACGCCGATTGCTCCGGGGAGACGCTCGGCGGCGGCGACACCGGGCAGCACCTTGAAGATGTCGGCGAGGCGGGCCACGACCAGCGCCGCCGCCCAGGGCCAGGCGTGGAGCCCGACCAGGGCGCACAGCGTGCCGGCGATCTCGTCGACGACGACCCACCCGGGGTCCTGGCCGGCGACGGCGAAGGGGGCTGCCGCCCACAGCGACAGCAGCACCGCGCCGGCGGCGGCGGCGAGACCCACCCAGACGGGGAGCCGCCACAGCACCAGGCCGGCGAGGGCGGCCAGCGCCGCCCCGAAGGTGCCGGCGCCGTTGTCGCTGCCCCACAGGCGGCGGGGGATCCAACCGACCCCGAACCCGGCGGCGATGAAGCGTCGCATGGCGGGAGCGTACCGGGCCCGGCCGGGGCGGGCACGTCGGGGGGCGCACCTTCCGTGGCGACGTGGCAAACTAGGCCCCATGGAACCCACCAAATACATCTGGTTTGACGGTGAGCAGGTTCCGTGGGAGGAGGCCACGGTTCATGTGCTCTCACACGGCCTCCACTACGGGACCGGGGTATTCGAAGGCATCCGCGCCTACGAGACCCCGGAGGGCACCGCGGTATTCCGTCTCACCGACCACATGGTGCGGCTCCATCGCTCCGCCAAGGCCTACACGATGGACCTCCCCTGGACCGTGGAGGAGCTGGCGGAGGCGTCCAAGGAGCTGCTGCGGGTCAACGGGCTCGAAGCCGGCTACCTGCGCCCCATCGTGTTCCTCGAGCTGGGCGCCCTCGGCCTCAACC
>CAYUDA010000203.1:0-3485 GCA_964443425.1 uncultured Acidimicrobiaceae bacterium | reverse complement strand
GTCGCCTACTACCTGTGGAAGAGCGTCTACGGAGACGCCACGTCGATCCGGGGGCTCACCTTCGACCAAACCTTCCTCTACGTCGCACTCGGGAGCACCCTCTTCATCGTGCTCAAGACCTACATCGACTGGACCCTGTTCACCGACATCCGGGAAGGCATCGTCGCCATCTACCTGGTACGACCTATCGACTTCCAGCTCTACATGCTGGCTTCCTGCTCCGGCTTCTTCCTGCTCAGCTTCGCCACCCTGGTCGCTCCCACCATCCTGCTCATGGTCTTCGTGTTCAAGGTCTCGATCCCGTTGAGCGCCCCGCTGGCACTGCTGCCGATCAGCTTGATGCTCGCCTTCGTCCTCACCTTCTGCTTCGACTACGGCGTCGGCCTCTCCGGCTTCTACACCGAGTCGATCTGGGGCATCTCCACCGTCAAGGACACCCTGGTGCTGGTGCTGTCCGGAGCTCTGATCCCGCTCCAGTTCTTCCCAAACGCGATCCGGGACATCCTGCAGTGGCTGCCATTCCAGGCCGTCTACTACACGCCGCTGAGCCTGGTGACCCTCCCCGACCAGGGCTGGCAGCACCTCACCCGGTTTGCGGTGCAGCTCGGCTGGGTGGTGGTGCTGCTCACCGCCACCCGGCTCTACTACCGGCGGGCGGTCAGAGTGCTACGGATCGCAGGGGGTTGAGTCGTGGCAATCCGCTCCCCCGCCGAGTACCTCCGCCTCTACTTCCTCATCGAGGGGCAGTACGTCAAGGCACGGCTCCAGTACCGGGCCGACTTCATGATCGGCTCGGTCGGCATGGTGTTCTCCAGCCTGGCCACCCTCGGGGTGTTCGCGGTGCTGTTCAGCACGATCAGCGAGCTGGCAGGGTGGACCTTCATGGAGATGGTGTTCATCTACGCCTTCTACATGGTGGCCATCTCACCGATGCAGATCCTCTTCGACCAGTTCTGGTTCCTGCGCTTCGACGTGCAGCAGGGCACGTTCCTCAAGTACTACTTCCGTCCCCTCAACATGATGTTCTATTACGTGTCGGAGCGATTCGACTTGAAGGGTCTCACCCAGCTCGCCCTCGGCATCGGCCTGCTCGTCTACTCGTCGACACGGCTCGGCCTCGAGTGGTCGCTGGGACGGACCCTCGTCCTGTTCGTGACCGTGCTCAGCGCCTCGCTGGTACAGATCTCCCTGGTGGTGATGGCAGCCTGCTCGGCGTTCTGGTTCATCAACTCGTGGCCGGTGCTGAGTCTGGCGTGGAAGATGCGCGAGTTTGCCCCCTACCCGATGACGATCTTCTCCGGGCTGATGCGCATCACCTTCACCTACATCCTGCCGGTCGGCTTCATCGCCTTCTTCCCCTCCCAGCTCTTCCTGCGGCCCGAATCGGTGTCGGGGCTGGTGTGGGCCGCCCCATTCGTGGGCATGGGGCTCTTCGCCGTCACGTACCTGGTGTGGACCCGAGGCGTCAACGCCTACACCGGCACCGGATCCTGAGTCGCCGGTCGCCTCAGGGGCGGCCGACCTCCACCGACGACCGCGACCCGCGGCCCGCCACCCACCACACCAGCGCCCCACAAACGAGGGCGGCGACGGCGCCGGTCCCGAGCCCGACCCGGGGGTCGATGTGCTCCCCGAGCCAGCCGACGACGGGTCCGCCGATCGGGGTGGAGCCGAGGAAGGCGACGGTCCACAGCCCCATGACCCGTCCCCGCATCTCGGGCGAGGCGGTGAGCTGCAAGGTGGCGTTGCCAAGAGCGATGAACGAGATGCTCGCCACCCCCACCAGAGACAGCGCCACCAGCTCGAGGATCAAGTTGGGAGCGACGGAGGCGACGAGGGTGGTAGCGCCGAGCGCCACCGCCCAGAACGAGAGGGGTCCGATCCCCCGCTTCCCCGACCCGGCGACACTGAGGCCGCCCACCACCGCGCCCAGGCCCATGAAGGTGGTCATGAGGGCATAGGTGCCGGCGTCGCCCCCGAAGGAGAACTTGGCGATGAGCGGGAGCGTCACCCGGAACTCGTAGGTGAGCATGCCGATGACGGCCATCATCGCCAGCGGGATCCACAGGTCCGAGTGGGCCCGGACGTAGCGGAAGCCCTCCATCAGCTTGCCGCGTCCCCGCGCCCGATTCCCGGTGCGGTGCAGCTCCCGGGTGTGCATGAGGGCGAGGGCGATGATCACCCCCAGGTACGAGGCGCCGTTGAGCACGAAACACGGCCCCAGGCCCACCACCGCGATCAGGATGCCGGCCATGGCGGGACCGATGACCCGGCCCAGGTTGACCATCACCGAGTTGAGGCTCACGGCGTTGGTGAGGTCGTCGGGGCCCACCATCTCCAGCGTGAAGGTCTGCCGGGTCGGGTTGTCGACCGCCACCACCATCCCGAACCCGAAGGCGAGGACGTAGACCATCCAGAGCTGCACGACGTCGGAGATGACGAGGACTCCCAGCAGCACGGCGAGCACCGAGGCAGTCGCCTGGGTGACGAACAGCAGGCGGCGCTTGTCGAAGCGGTCGGCGATGACACCGCCGAGCGGCGCCAGCAACAGCACCGGCAGGGTCTGCAGCGCCCCGGTGATCCCGAGGGCGGTGCCGCTCCCGGTGAGCTTCAGCACCAGCCACGCCTGGGCGACACTCTGCATCCAGGTGCCCGACACCGAGATGAGCTGCCCGGTGAAGTAGAGGCGGAAGTTGCGGACCCGCAGCGAGGAGAAGGTCCTCCTCGCCGCCCCGGCGACATCGGTCATCCGGCCTCCGTCAGCCTTCGCAGCAACGGGAGGGCGGTCTCGATGACGGCGAGTTCCTCGTCGGTGTAGCCGGCGAGTCTGCGCAGGAGGAAGGCGTCCCGCTCGCTGCGGAGGGCGGCGAGGAGCTGCTTGGCCTCCTCGGTCGCTTCGACCCGGACCGCCCGGGCGTCGCCGGGATCGGGTGATCGTCGCACCAGTCCCCGTTCCTCGAGGCGGCCGACGATGCCGGTGATGCTGGACGCAGCGACCGCTTCGACCGAGGCCAGGGTGCCCATCTGAAGCGGACCCTCGCCCTCGAGGGTGACCAGCACCGATCGCTGCGACGGGGTGAGCCCGCCGAGGTTCTGCTGGCGGAGCCGGCGGCAGATGCGGCCGACGGTGACCCGGAGCTCGGCGGCGGTCTCGGAACGGGAACGCAAGGTGTCTTCGGCCATTTCGTTAGCCTAACAAACCATCTGCTCGACGCAATCCGCCCGGGGTGCACCCATGTCCCGAGCAGTCGTCGGCCGACAGGGTGATGCAGGCGTCTCCCTCCGCAGCGGCTCCGGCTACGCCGGGGGCCGGTAGGAGAACGCCGCCTGCAAGATGGCGTCCACCGTCTCGTCGAATCCGTACGGGTTGTACTCGTGGGCGAGCGAACCGTCGACCCACAGCGTCGCGATCCCGTGCACCAACGCCCACAGGAACGCCGCCAAAGCCTTGGGTTCGACGTCACGGAACACGCCGGCCTCCACCA
>CAYUDA010000202.1:0-3492 GCA_964443425.1 uncultured Acidimicrobiaceae bacterium | reverse complement strand
CGGGAACGGCGCACCCTCACCGCCCAGGCCCGCTTCTCCGCCCTCGTCGTCGCCGCGCTCCCGGTGCTGCCCGCCCTGGTGGTGACGGCCACCGGCGGGGCGTCGACCGCGGCCGCCTCCGGGCCGCTCGGGATGCTCGCACTCGGCGCCGGGGTCGTGCTCGAGATCGCCGGCCTCGGCACCGTCGCCTGGATGCTGCGCAGGTTCGGGACGTGATGACCGTCGCCGCCCTCGGGGTCGCCGCCCACACCGCCGGGCTCGGGGAGCGGCGGGTCGCCGTGATCACCGCGGCCGCCGGACTGGTGCTCCTGCTCGGGATCCCGGCCGCGGTTGCGGCCGGGTCGGTTGCGGCGGTCGCCGCCGTCGCCGCCCGCCTGGTTCGGGCTCGCCGCGCCAAAGCCTCCGAACCCGGCGACGTCCTGCTGTTGGGCGAACTGGTCGCACTCGGCCTCACCGCCGGCTTGCCGTTCAGCGCCGCCCTCGACGCCGCCGCCCCGCACCTGTCCCCGCTGCTGGCAGGCGAGGTGCGTGACGTGCTGCGCCGCATCCACCATCGGGGGGCCGCCGCGGTGCTCGAGACCGCCGGCGGGCAGGCCCAGGCCCTCTACCGGGTGGCGGGACGGGCCGCCCTCACCGGGGCGCCGCTGCTCGACGGAGTGCTCGGCCTCGTCGACCGGCTCCGCGGCGAGGAACGCGCCCGCCGCCTCGCCGCCGCACGCCGCCTCCCGGTCCTGATGCTGCTGCCGCTCGCCCTGCTCATCCTCCCCGGCTTCCTCCTCCTCACCGTCGTCCCTGCCCTCCTCGAAGCCGTCTCCCGGCTCGAGATGTGAAGCGCCGGCCCACCGGCCGGCACAGACCGAAAGGAACCCACCATGCGTCTCCTCACCGACCAGCGGGGCCAGGCCACCGCCGAATACGCCCTCGTCATCGTCGCCGCGGCCGCCGTCGCCTTCGCCCTCATCGCCTGGGCCACCAGCAGCGGAGCCCTCGCGTCCCTCTTCGACGCCGTCGTCGACAAGGTCCGCAGCTTCGTGTGACGGCGTCACCGCGCACCCGGGGGAGCGCCACCGTGGAGTTCGCCCTGCTCGTCCCGCTCCTGCTGCTGGTATTGCTCGCCGCCGTCGAGGTGGCGGCCACGGCCCGGACCCAGCTCGAGGTCGTCGCCGCCGCCCGGGAGGGGGCACGGGAGGCAGCGGTGAGCCCCGACCCGGCCCGGGCTCTCGCCGTCGTCCGCGACGCCCTCGGTGAGGCGGGGGAGCGGGCCCGCATCACCGTGTCTCGACCTCACGTCGTCGGCGAGCCGGCGAAGGTCACGGTGCGGCTGTCTCACCGGCTCGGGACTCTGCCGTTCGGCGGCCTCACCATCGAACTCACCGGCACCGCCACGATGCGGGTCGAACGATGAGCGGCGGGGTGGAGCAGCAGGGGTCACACGGGAAGGAGGGAGGGTGGCGGGAACGGGGGGCCGCCGCCCTTCCCATGCTCGCCCTCGTCGCCGTGGCGGTGATCCTCGCCGCGCTGCTGGTCGACGCCGGCCACTACCTCGCGGCTCGGGCCCAGGCTGCCACCGCGGCCGATGCCGCCGCCCTCGCCGCCGCCCCGCTCACCTTCACCCCGTCCAGTTCCGCGGCGACACCCCGGGACGAAGCGGCCCGCTTCGCCGCCGCCAACGGAGCCCGGCTCGTCTCCTGCGACTGCGCCGTCGACCACACCTGGGCGGCGCGGCGGGTCACCGTGCGCGTCGAGAAACCCGTCGACCTGATGCTGCTCGGTTCCCGCGTCGTGCAGGCATCCGCCACCGCCGAGTTCGCCCCGGTGGACCTCGGCGCGCCGGGGTGATCGGCGACCGGGGGAGGCTCGCAGGTGCCAGGTCGCAGCCGGAGCGGGCGCCGCTACGCTCGCGCCTCGGCAGCGGAGAGGCGACGCGCGGCACGGCCGGGCGGCCGAGGCCTCTCGACGATCTGACAGAGGACCCACCGCCATCGAAGACACCACCGCCAGCCAGCGCATCGGGGTCGCACTTGCCCTGCTCGCCGCACTGCTGTGGGGCATCAGCGGTGCGGTTGCCGCCGACGCCTTCTCGGCCATCCCACCGGCCCGGGTCGCCGAGGCGCGGGCATTACTGGCGGCACTCGTCATCGTCCCCATCGCGTGGTGGCGGGGCAAGCTGGCACCCCAGGGCAGACTCGCCTGGTTCGCCCTGCTCGGCGTCAACCTCGCCGCGGTCAACATCACCTTCTACTGGGCGTTGGACCGTCTCGGGGTCGGGCCCGGTGCGACGATCCAGTTCCTCGGGCCGATCATGGTGTTGGGGTGGATGGCCGCTGTCCAGCACCGCACCGTCGGCCGGATCGCCTGGATCGCGGCCCTGCTCGCCGTCACCGGGGTCGGCCTCGTCACCGAGGCCTGGCAGCTGGGAGGGTCGGACTGGCTCGGGGTCGCCGCCGGGTTGGCCTCGGCAGTGACCTTCGCCTCCTACCTGCTGCTCGGCGAGCATCTCGGCCGGCACCTCCCCGCGGTCACGGTGATGGCTTGGGGCTTCGTGTTCGCCGCCGCCTTCTGGGCGGTGGTCCAGCCCTACTGGAGCTTCCCCACCGCGCTGTCGGGACGGGTGTGGTGGGAGGTGATCTGGGTCGGGATCGGCGGCACCGCGATCCCGTTCCTCGTCGAGTTCGCCGCGCTGCGTCGCGCCGCCTCAGGGATCGTCGGGGTGGTGGCGACGGCGGAGCCCGTGATCGGAGCGGCCGCGGCCTGGGTCATCCTCGACCAGCGGTTGGGTGCGGTGCAGATCATCGGCGGGCTGATGGTCGTGGTCGCCGTCGCATCCATCCAGCGATGGGGACTCCCCGAACGCGAAGCCCCCTTCGAGGCGGCAAGGTGACCAAGTTGATCGGCGGAGGTTCGACTGTCCTGCGATGACCACGGTCGGCGGTAGATTGGTGGGCTCGGGAGGCCGAACCCTTGACCACCACCATCGAGCGTGAATTCACCGACGGGTCCACCGCCATCGTGCGCGGCGCGCTGGCGGCCGGCTGCACCTTCTTCGCCGGCTACCCGATCACCCCCGCCTCCTCGATCCTCATGGCGATGATGCGGGAGATGCCCGCCGCCGGGGGAGTCGCCATGCAAGGCGAGGACGAGATCGCATCCATCGGGATGTGCATCGGCGCCACCATGGCCGGCGCCCGCGCCATGACCGCCACCAGCGGTCCCGGCATCAGCCTCTACTCCGAGAGCATCGGACTCGCCGTGATGGGCGAGGTCCCCCTCGTCATCGTCGACGTGCAACGCCTCGGCCCCTCCACCGGGGCTGCCACCACCACCGCCCAGGGCGACGTCCAGTTCGTGCGGTGGGGAACCGCCGGCGGGTTCCCCGTCATCGCTCTCGCCCCCTCCTCGATCCCCGAGTGCTACACGCTCACCATGAAGGCCTTCGACCTCGCCGAACGATTCCGCTGCCCCGTGTTCCTGCTCGCCGACAAGGAACTGGCG
>CAYUDA010000201.1:0-3492 GCA_964443425.1 uncultured Acidimicrobiaceae bacterium | reverse complement strand
GCTTCGGTCTGCGTCCTGCATCTCGGCGATGTCGTACAGGGTGGTGCGGCGGGCCGGAACCCGGCCGACGGAGCGGATCAGCCGCTCGAAGTCGGACGCCTCGACCGCGGTGCCGTGGCTGGCGCCGGCGGAGCGGGAGATCGTTTCGTCCATCAGGGTGCCGCCCAGGTCGTTGCAGCCGGCCGCCAGCAGCCGCCCCCCGGCATCGAGCCCGAGCTTGACCCACGACGCCTGCACGTTCGGCACCAGACCGTCGAAGGCGATGCGGGCCACGGCGTGCATCAGCACCACCTCGTCCCAGGTGGGCCCGGGACGGCTCAGCCCCCGTACGAAGATGGGGGCGCCCATGTGCACGAACGGGAGCGGCACGATCTCGGTGATGCCCCCGGTGCGGCGCTGGATCCACCGCAGCACCTCGAAGTGGTTGGCCCAGTTCCGCGGCGAGTCGATGTGGCCGAACATGATCGTCGCCGTCGACCGCAGCCCCAGCTCGTGGGCGGCGATCATCACCTCCGCCCACTGGGCGGTGCGGATCTTGTCGGGGCAGAGGTGGAGGCGCACCTCGTCGTCGAGGATCTCGGCGGCGGTGCCGGGCAAGGTCCCCAGCCCGGCGTCACGGAGCCGGGTCAGGAAGTCCCGCACCGGGACACCCAGCGTCTCGGCGCCCTGCCACACCTCGAGCGGGGTGAAGCCGTGGATGTGCATCTCGGGGAGATGCTCCTTGATCGCCTCGACCACGGTGACGTAGAAGTCGCCGGTGAACTCGGGATGGATCCCGCCCTGGAGGCAGACCTCGGTGGCGCCGCGCCCCCACGCCTCCACCGCCCGCTCCACCACCTGCGGGATCGTCATCAGGTAGGGCTCTTCCCGCAGGTTGAGGGAACGGGGGCCCTTGGAGAAGGCGCAGAATCCACACCGGTAGGAGCACTGGTTGGTGTAGTTGATGTTGCGGTTCACCACGTAGGTGACGACGTCGTGGTTGACCCGACGCCGCAACTCGTCGGCCACGGCGGCGACCGCATCGACCTCGTCGCCGCGAGCCCCGAACAGCAGCTCGACGCCGTCACGGCTCGGTGGGGCGCCGTCGAGCGAGTCGTGCAGGACCGCGGCCAGCTCGGGCCGGACCCGGGTCAGGTCGAGGGAGGGCACCGCGGAGGTGAATGACCGGTCGGCCCACTCCGCCGAGAATCGCCGCGGCGGGACCGGGGCGGGCCGGTTCATCCCGGGGGCCCACTCGTAGCGGGGGCGGACCGCCCCGGAGCCGTCGATCTGGGACAGGTAGGCGGTGAACAGCTCGGGGTCGAGGTCGGCCCGGGCGGCGTCGACCGTCACCCCGGGCGGGATGGCGCCCCGCTCCAGGAGGCGGAACCCGCCGAGGGCGTCGCGGAGTCGGCCCAGGGTCTCGCTGTCCCAACCCCGCAGCACCAGGTCGCTGGCTCCGGCGTCGACCGCGGCGACGGCGTCGTCCACCGTGTCGACGAACACCGAGACCCGGGCGGTGAGGCCGGGGAGGGCGGCCAGGTCGGCGGCCTCCGCCACCCTGCTGCGGCCGGTGCGCAGGAACGCAGCGTGGCTGCGGGCGACGGCGTCGAGCACCGCGGCCCGCCGCCCGTCGTCGACGACGGTGAGGCGCCATCCCGGGGTCCCGTCCCGGACGAGCCGGAGGGCGTCGGTCGGCGCCACCACCCAGGCGAGCGGGGTGGCGGCGGCGGTCCCCAGAGACACCGGGGCGAGACCACCGGCGAGCACCGCGGCCCGCCGCCCGGCGTCGAGACCTTCGATCTCGACGGTGGTGGTTCCCTCCCGGCGGCGGGTGGCGGACCACAGGTCGCTCACCTGCTCGGCGGGACGCATCCGGAGGTAGGTGACGATGTGGCTCATGGGAGGATCCCTTCCGGCTGAGGCGTCAGAGCGTAGCCCTCGGCGTCCACCGCGGCCGTCACCTTGGGGAGCAGGCCGGGGTCGATCCATTCCGGGGCGATGAACTCGGGATAGACGGGGAGGCGGGGGGCGAGCCGGAAGCCGCCGCGCTCGGTGACGGCCCGCAGGGCGTCGAGGTGCGGCCACGGCGCCTCGGGATTCACCCAGTCGATGGTGAGCGGCGAAACCCCGCCCCAGTCGTTGATGCCGGCATCGAGGTACACGCCGAAGTCACCGGTGAGGTTGGGAGGCACCTGAAGGTTCATCTCGGGTCCCAGGATCCAGCGTGCCGCCGCCACCACCCGCACCAGGTACTGCACGGTGGGCTCCGCCTCGCGCCGCATCCGGGTATCGGCCTTGGCCCGGAAGTTCTGCACGATGACCTCCTGGATGGCGCCGCCACGGCGTTGCAGGTCGGCGAGGGCGAACAGGGAGTCGACGACCTCGGCGGATGTCTCGCCGATGCCGACCAAGATCCCGGTGGTGAAGGGGACCCGCTGCCGTGCGGCGGCCTCGATGGTTGCGACACGGAGCGCCGGGTCCTTGTCGGGGCAATCGTGATGGGGCATCCCCGGCTCCATGAGCCGCGGCGAGACGTTCTCCAGCATCAATCCCATCGACGGATTGGAGGGGCGCAGCGCCGCCTGGGCGGCGTCGTCCATCAACCCCGGGTTG
Source organism: uncultured Acidimicrobiaceae bacterium (assembly GCA_964443425.1). GTDB lineage: Bacteria > Actinomycetota > Acidimicrobiia > Spongiisociales > UBA5794 > CAYQEC01. The sequence continues at coordinate 897 of CAYUDA010000201.1, read as the reverse complement.
GCGTGAGGGAACAGGGAGGTCTCGGCGTTGACCAGTTCCGTCATCGCCTGGACGTAATCGAGGGTGGTGCCGCAGCCCTGGGATGCGAGGAACTCGCCTGCCTGCGGCCAGCGGTCCTCCGGGCGGTCGCCGAGAGTGAAGAGCGCCTCGGTGCAACCGTGAGCCTGCCCGGCCCGGGCGATCGCCATGACGTCGTCGGGGACGAGGTACTGGCCGCCCGCTCCCGGAGGCTTCACGAAGGTGCAGTAGGTGCAGGTGTCCCGGCACAGGGTGGTGAGCGGGACGAACACCTTGCGGGAGTAGGTGACGGTGCGGCCCTTCCCCTCGTCGCGGAGGCGGCGGGCCTCCGCCAGCAGCGGCGTCGGGTCGCGCCGGCCGACGAGGTACGCCTCGGCCAGCTCCGGATCGGGGGCCGGGAAGGTCATCGAGGAAAGCTATCACGGTCCCGGGTGACGATCGACGGTTCCTGCCGTCGGGGCCGGACCCGGAGGTGGACCGGCGGAGGGGAACGCCGGGGTATATCCTCGCCCGGATGCGCCGGCTTCCTCTCCTCCTCGTCCCCGCCGTGCTGATGGCGGCGTGCACCCTCACCGGGTCGGAGCCGACCACGACCACGTCCACCAACGCGACGGCGACGACGACGACCACCTCCGCCCCGGCCGGCGACCTCCCCCCGTGCCTGGCCGGCGACGTTGCATTCGAGCGCTCAGGGGTGGTGGCGGCGTTCGGGGAGGACCTCGACGACGCGGTGCAGATCGCCTCGGTCCGCAGCGGAGGCTACGACGGATGCGAACGGCTGGTGGTGGACTTCCTCACCGGCGACGGCGCCCCCGCCGCCACCCTCGGCCCCACCTCCACCGACTTCCGTCCCGAAACCGGCATCGTGCGCATCACCCT
>CAYUDA010000200.1:0-3496 GCA_964443425.1 uncultured Acidimicrobiaceae bacterium | reverse complement strand
GGTCGCAGGTTGAGGTCGGTGGTCTCCTTGGAGGCGTAGTGGATGCCGTTGTCGGTGACGGGGAGGAAGTAGAACTCCCAATACCCGGCTTGTAGTAGCGAGGTGACGTCGATCTCGTACCAGCCGGACGGGGCCCCGGGGAGATCGATCAATTCTTCGCCAACCGGCGGGGCGTTGTTCCAGGTCACGGTGTTCTCGCTCCAGGGGCCGTTGACGGCGTGGAGGGTTCCGGCGTCGTTGCCGCCGTTGCGGGCGAAGAGGCGCAAGGTGGCGGAGGTGACGGTGCCCGGGATCTCGTCGAAGCGGATCAGAATGCGTAGTTCGTTGGGGAGGGGGGCGTCCATCTGGAGGAGATCGCGGGTGCCGTAGTTGCCGTTGGGGCTGCCGTCGGAGACGAAGGTATCGGCACTGGGATGCAGCGTGGTAGTGGTGTCGGCCACCGCCATGCCGCCGACCGTCACGATCCCGACCAACAGCAGCAGGGCTGCCAACCACCGGGTGACGAGCGCCAGCTGGACGCGGCCGTGATTCGGATACCTGTGGTCCACGAGGAACCCCCTTCGGGTCGTGCCTCCCCCGAGCCGCCGCCGGCTGGACCCGCGGCACCCGCTGTCTTGCACTGGAAAGGACTGTACCCGCACCCCTCCCCGGAGCCGAGGATCTCGACTGCGGGCGCTACTCGGCGCCGAACCGGAGGGCGGCGCTCGCTTGCGGCGGGACCACGGGACGGCTCGGGGCGACGGGAGCCACGGTCCGGTACCCGGCGTCCGGTGCCGGGCGCCGGTCCGGTTCACCCCGGTTGGGCCACAGCGCCATGGCCCGTTCCGCCATGGCGGTGATGGTGAGCGCCGGGTTGACCCCGAGGTTGGCGGGCACCGCCGAGCCGTCGACGACATGCAGACCTGGGTAGCCGAACACCCGGTGGTAGGGGTCGACGACACCGGCGGTGGGGGTGGCGCCGAGACAGGCTCCGCCGATGATGTGGGCCGTGGTCGGAACGTCGAGCAGTACCTCGTTGATCGCCGACTGCGGGATGCCGTCCATGGCGGAAGCCGCCACCCGGGCCGCCTCGTTGGCGACCGGGATGTAGCTCGGGTTGGGACTCGTCTCGTCCTGCGCCGAACGGAGCCGGGTACCGAAGATGCCTCGTTTGCGGACAACCCTCAACCTGTTGTCGAGGCTTTGCATCACCAGCAGGATGACACTCCGTTCCGCCCAGCGTCGCACCGAGAGGGAACGCAGGAAGGTGACGGGGTGGCGGAGCGCGGTGCCGAGGAACCGCAGCGGGCGGGGAATCCGGCCGCCGCCGTCGGTGAGCACGATGCTGAGCAGGCCCATGGCATTGCTGCCGGCCGGGTAGCGCACCGGCTCGATGTGGGTATGCGGCTCGGGATGGATCGACGACGTGATGGCGACACCCTCGGAGTAGTCGATGTCGCGGGAGCGGGCGGTCGCCCCCAACAAGGCCTCGGAGTTGGTGCGGACGTGACGCCCGATCCGGTCGGAGAGGTGGGGGAGGCGGCCCTCGTCGCGGAGCTGGAGCAGGAGCCGGGTGGTGCCGAGGGCCCCGGCGGAGAACACGACGTGCTCGGCGGTGAAGCTGCGGCGCCGCTTCCGGATCCAGGCGCCGGGTCGCTCGGTGGCGATCCGGTAGCCGCCGTCGATCGCCTCCAGATCGACGGCCTCTCGCTCAGGATGCACCGTCGCCCCGTTGCGCTCGGCGAGATAGAGGTAGTTGCGATCGAGGGTGTTCTTGGCGTCGAAGCGGCACCCCACCATGCAGCCGCCGCATTCGATGCATCCGGTGCGATCCGGGCCGGCGCCTCCGAAGTAGGGATCGGGCGCCGTTGCTCCCGCCTGGCCGTAGAAGACGCCCACCGGCGCCGTCTGGTAGGTGTCGGAAGCACCGAAGTGGGCGGCGACTCGCTGCATGACCCGATCGGCAGGGGTCTCGTGCGGGTGCGGGACGACACCGAGCATGCGCTTCGCCTGGTCGTAGTAGGGGGCGAGCTCGCTCCGCCAATCGGTGATGGCCTTCCACTGCTCGTCGTGGTAGAAGGCGTCGTGCGGCTCGTAGAGGGTGTTGGCGTACACCAGGGAGCCGCCGCCCACCCCGGCGCCGGAGAGCACCAGCACGTCGTGGAGCAGGGTGAGGCGCTGGATGCCGCGCAGCCCGAGGCGGGGGAACCAGAGGAAACGACGCAGGTTCCAGTTGGTGGTCGGGTAGTCGTTCGGGCCGAAGCGCCGACCAGACTCGAGCACCCCGACCAGATACCCCTTCTCGGTGAGGCGCAGCGCGGTGACGCTGCCGCCGAAGCCGCTGCCAATGACGATCACGTCGTAGTCGAAGCCGGACATCCCCGCCGGATGGTAGGGGAGTGGCATCCGCCCGCGCCGCGGGCGACCCGCTCTCAGTTGCAGGCTGCGTAGCCGAGGTCGTGGACGGCGCCGGTGGTGTCCTTGAAGGTCATGGTGTAGCCGTTGCCGTAGGAGTAGTCGACGACGACGATCCCCCAATGGGTGTCGTCACGGATCTCGCTGTTGGCGGCGGGAGCGCCCGACGAGAACGGCGCCAACGGGGCACCTCCGGTTCCGGCGACGACCTGGCGGACCCCGGTGGGGTCGAAGGATCCGGCAGCGTCCATCGGGGCGAACACCTCCAGGTTGTGTTGGTGGCCGTTGAAGACCAGGTCGACGCCGTTGTTGGCGGCAAGAGCGAGGATGCTCTGCATCCGGGAGTCCCCGGCGCTGGAAGAGCGGACCGGCCGGTGCCAGACGGCGACGGTGCAGCGGGCGCCGTTGCTCGCCAGGTCCTGCTGCAGCCAGGCGTACTGGGCCGAAGAGGGGCCGGCCGCGATCTCGGAGTTGAGCATGATGAAGTGCCAGCCGTCGTGATCGAACGAGTAGTAGGGGTCCTCGCCCGTGTATGAGTAGTAGGCGTCCTCCAGGTCGTAGTCGTGGTTGCCGGGGGTGAAGCGGGTGCGGTTCTTGAACTGACCCCAGGTCGGGTCGTAGCAGCGCACGTAGTCCCCCGCCACGCCGTATTCGTTGTCGCCGGCGGTGATGACGAGGGCGTCGGGTTCGGCGAGGACGAGGGCGGCGGTGTCGCTGTCGCGGGTCCACGAGCAACCGGCGATGTCACCGGCGACGACGAACCGGGGTCCCAACTCCACCGGCGGCAACGTCGTGGTCGTCGTGGTCGTGCTGGACGTCGTGGTCGTCGTGGTCGTCGTGGTCGTGCTGGACGTCGACGTCGTCGTGGTGGTCGTCGGCGGTTCGGTGGTGGTGGGCGGTTCGGTGGTGGTGGTGGTGGTGGCGTCGGCGGTGGTGATGACGAGTTCGGGTCGCAGGTTCAGGTCGGTGGTCTCCTTGGAGGCGTAGTGGATGCCGTTCTCGGAGTTCGGGAGGAGGTAGAACTCCCAGACGCCGTCCTGGAGCAGGGAGGTGACGTCGATCTCGTACCAGCCCGACGGGGCCCCGGGGAGGTCGATCAGTT
>CAYUDA010000199.1:0-3500 GCA_964443425.1 uncultured Acidimicrobiaceae bacterium | reverse complement strand
CTCACCGTCGGCGGCACCCCCCTCTACGACGCTCCCCGCCTCGCCGCCGCCCTGGGCATCGCCCGGGTGTGGGTGAAGGACGAGGGACGTCAGCCGACCGGTTCCCTCAAGGACCGCGCCAGCGCCATGGCGATCGTCAAGGCCCGCGAGGCCGGCGCCCAGGTGGTGACCACCGCCAGCACCGGCAACGCCGCCGCCGCCTTGAGCGGACTGGCGGCCAGCGTCGGGCAGGCGAACGTGATCTTTGTGCCGGCATCCGCCCCGGAGGCCAAGATCGCCCAGCTTCTCGCCTACGGCTCGACCGTGGTGCTGGTCGAGGGCAGCTACGGCAACGCCTTCGAGCTGTGCATGGAGGCCTCCGCCGAGTACGGCTGGTACAACCGCAACACCGGCTTCAACCCGTACATGACCGAAGGCAAGAAGACCGTGGTTCTCGAGATCCTCGAGCAGCTCGCCTGGGACGCCCCCGATGCCCTCTTCGTCAGCGTCGGCGACGGCTCCATCATCGGCGGGCTCCACAAGGGTGTGAAGGACGCCCTGGCGTTGGGCTGGATCGAGCGGGCCCCCCGCATCTTCGGGATCCAGGCGGCAGGCAGCGACTACCTGGTGCAGGCCTTCGAGAGCGGCGAGGACGTGCTCACCAAGCCGCCCATCACGGCCCGGACCGTGGCCGACTCGATCAGCGCCGACCTCCCCCGCGACCGCATCAAGGCGATGGCGGCGGTGAAGGAGACCGGCGGCGCCTTTCTACGGGTGAGCGACGACGACATCCTGGCTGCGGTCCCGCTGCTGGCGCGCGGGTCGGGGGTGTTCGCCGAGCCGGCCGGGGCGGCCTCGTACGCCGGGCTGATCACGGCCGTCGACCAGGGATTGATCGGGCCCGCCGACCGGGTGGCAGTGCTCGCCACCGGCAACGGGCTCAAAGACGTGGCGTCGGCAATGCGGGCCGTCGCCGCCGCCGGCACCAAACCGATCCGGGTCGAGCCGAACCTGGCATCGTTGAAGGCAGCACTCCAGAAGGGAACCCGATGATCGACCTCACCATCCACCAATCGACCCTGGAATCGGCGGCGCGCCGCGCCCAGGAGAAGTCGATCCGCATCCCCACCTTCAAGCAGATGCGCGACCCATCCCTCGTCCCGGCCTCGATCAAGCAACAGCTCGGCGGGGTCGGCCTGTGGGACCTCGATCCCCTCAACCTGTTCCGCATCACCTGGCACAACGAGCCCGTCGCCGCCGGCGGCGGCTTCGGGCCGGTCAACTTCCTCGAGATCCCGTCCGAGATCAGCGGGGTCGACGCTCGCATCGTCATGCTGGAGGGCAAGTGGTTCCCCACCGGGGCCCATAAGGTCGGCGCCGCCTTCGGCTGCCTGGTCCCCCGCCTCGTCACCGGCCAGTTCGACCCGGTCACCCAGAAGGCGGTGTGGCCTTCCACCGGCAACTACTGCCGGGGCGGCGCCTACGACTCGAACCTGCTGGGGTGCGAGTCGGTCGCCATCCTCCCGGAGGGCATGAGCGCCGAGCGTTTCCGATGGCTCGAGTCGGTGGCAGGCCAGATCATCAAGACGCCGGGCACCGAATCGAACGTCAAGGAGATCTTCGACAAGTGCAACGAACTGCGCGCCTCGGGCGAGGACCTGGTGATCTTCAACCAGTTCGACGAGTTCGGGAACTACCTGTGGCACTACGCCGTGACCGGCCCTGCCATGGTCGAGGTGCTCGAGAAGGTCATGGGGCCCAACGACCGGTTCGCCGGGGTCACCCTCACCACCGGTTCGGCGGGCACGATCGGCTCGGGCGACTACCTCAAGCAGGTGTACCCGACCTCCCGCGTCGTCGCCGGGGAAGCGGTGCAGTGCCCCACCATGCTCTGCAACGGGTTCGGCGAGCACCGCATCGAGGGCATCGGCGACAAGCACATCCCGTGGATCCACAACCTGAGGAACACGGACATGGCGATCGGCCTCGACGACGAGGCCACCATCAGCCTCATCCGCCTCTTCAACGACCCGGCCGGCCAGGCCTACCTCGCCGACCAGGGCGTCAAGCCCGACCTCATCGACAGACTGCCGCTGCTCGGGATCTCCGGTATCGGCAATCTGCTGATGGCGGTCAAGTTCGCCAAGTACTACGAGCTGACCGGCAACGACGTCGTCATGACCCTCGGCACCGACTCGATGGAGATGTACGAGTCACGGCTGGTGGAGCTGAACGAGGAGCGGGGTGCCTTCACCACCCTCGACGCCGCCGCCTCCTACCACCGGCACCTGCTCGGCGCCGGCATCGACTACGTCCAGGAGCTGGGCTACTACGACCGGAAACGGATCCACAACCTGAAGTACTACACCTGGGTCGAGCAGCAGGGGAAGACCTACGACGAGATCCAGGCGCAGTGGTACGACCCCGACTACTGGACGTCGATCCAGGCGCTGGTCGACCCGATCGACACCCTCATCGACCGGTTCAACGAGCAGGTCGGGCTGTAGCGACGGGGGCGTTCACTCCTCAACCGGCGGCAGGCGGCGCAGGTAGAGGAGCTGCCGGGCGGACGAGACGATGCCGGCGACGAACACCCCCCACACGAAGGCGGAGCCCGACGCCAGCGCCAGGACGAGCAGCAGCGGCACCCAGGCGAGGTAGCGACCGGCCTGGATCCACAGCCCGGTGCGCAGGTGCATCCGGAGCTTGCCCTCCAGCCCGCGCCGGGCGGCCCGGTAACCGGCGAGGTTGCCGAGGTGGGTCGTGATGACGAGCAGGAACACGCCCCATACGAACCCGACGAACATCTCCCGCCCCGTTGGGGTGAACACCGTGCTGGCGATAGCCACGACGACGCTCACCACCACCGCGGCTCCGAGGTGGCGGGGCTCCAAGAACCGCCGATCGGCGACCGCAGCGCGTAGCAGCGGGTTCCCTTCGATCGTGTCCACCGGGTAGCTCTCGTAGTGCCGGGCGTACGAGGCCACCCGCTCCCGTTCCTGAAAGATCGTCAACACCCAGTCGCCGACCATGAGCACGAGGGTGACGGCGCCCACCAGCCACGGCGTATCGGCCAGGGTGTGCACGGCGGGCTCCGTTGGGTTCGGCGGACCGGCCGATTGTAGGAGCACCACCGCCGCGCCCTGTGGCCCGGGAACGGCGCCCTACCATCGCGGTCATGGGGAAGCGCCTCGCCCTCGCCGTGCTGCTGGCGGTCGCCACGATGGCGCCGGCCGCCGGCGGCGAGCTGCCGCCGGGTGGCACCTTCGTCGACGACGACGCCAGCGTGCACCAGGGCACCATCGAGGCGATCGCAGCCCTCGGGATCACCCGTGGCTGCAACCCGCCCGCCAACGACCGGTACTGCCCCGAGGACCCGGTGACCCGAGGCGAGATGGCGGCCTTCCTTGTTCGCGCCCTCGACCTGCCGGCAGCCACTACCGATGCCTTCTCCGACGACGCCGATTCGATCTTCGAGGACGACATCAACCGGATCGCCGCCGCCGGTGTCACGCGCGGCT
>CAYUDA010000198.1:0-3502 GCA_964443425.1 uncultured Acidimicrobiaceae bacterium | reverse complement strand
AGGCCGGCGTGGAGCGCGACGAGCTGCAACGCCGCCACCCACGGCTCGCCGAGATACCGTTCGACTCGGGCCGCAAGCGCATGACGACGGTGCACCGCGGGCCCGACCAGCATGGTCGTCTCGTCGCCTCGAAGGGGGCGATCGAGGCGGTCCTGGAGACGGTGTCGTCGCTCGCCACCGGGGAGGGCATCCGCCCGCTGGATGTCGCCGGGCGCCAGGAGGTCGTCGCCCGGGCCGAGGCCTACTCGCGCAACGGGTACCGGGTGCTCGCCGTCGCCGGCAGGATCGACGAAGGGGCGGCCGACAGCGCCGACGGCGCCGAACGGGACCTCGAGCTGTACGGGCTGGTGGCGATGGCCGATCCGCCTCGCGCCGAGTCGGCCGCCGCGGTGGAGGCGTGCCGCGCCGCCGGCATCACTCCGGTGATGATCACGGGGGACCATCCCGCCACCGCCACCGCCATCGCCATTCGGCTCGGGATCCTGGAGGACCGGGAGGTCATGACCGGCGCCGACCTGGCGCGTGAGCACAGCGAGGGTCTCGCCGACCACGTCGACCGTATCGGCGTCTACGCCCGGACCTCACCCGAGCAGAAGCTCGACATCGTGCAGGCATGGAAGGGGAAGGGCGACGTCGTCGCCATGACCGGCGACGGGGTGAACGACGCCCCGGCGCTGCGGGCCGCCGACATCGGCGTCGCCATGGGACTTGCCGGCACCGAGGTGGCCAAGGAGGCCGCCGACATGGTGCTCACCGACGACGACTTCGCCTCGATCGTCACCGCCGCCGGCGAGGGGCGTCGCATCTACGACAACATCCGCCGTTTTGTGCGCTACACGCTGACGTCGAACACGGGCGAGATCTGGGTGATGCTCCTCGGGCCGTTCCTGGGGCTGCCGCTGCCGCTGCTCCCGGTCCACATCCTCTGGATCAACCTCGTCACCGACGGGCTGCCGGGCCTCGCCCTGGCGGTGGAACCGGCGGAGCGCAACGTGATGAAACGTCCGCCTCGACCTCCCTCGGAGAGCATCTTCGCCCACGGCATGGTGGGGCACATCCTGCTCGTCGGCCTCCTCATGGGGGCCATCCCGCTCGGCCTGGGATTGTGGGGGAAGGCGGCGCACCGTCCGTGGCAGACGATGGTGTTCGTGTCGCTGGCGTTGTTGCAGCTCGGCAACGCCTTGGCGGTGCGGTCGGAGCGGGAGTCGCTGTGGGCACTCGGGGTTCGCACCAACCTGGCGCTGCTGTGGACCGTGGTGGGCACGGCGTTGGTCCAACTCCTCGTGATCTACCTGCCGTTCGCCCAGACCATGTTCACCGTCGACCCGCTCTCGGTCTTCGAGCTGACGGTGGTGCTGGCGGCTTCGACCGGGGTGTTCTGGGTGGTGGAGGCGGAGAAGGCGGTGCGCCGTCGGCAGGCCCGCCGGCGGGGGGCCGAGGCCTAGCGCCGAGCCGTCAGCCCTTGCGTCCGACCGACGAGTCGAGGTCGGCGGCGAGCAGGGCGTGGCGCCGGAAGTCGAGGTCGGGGTTGACGAGCCAGGCGAAGGCGAGGCCGTTGAGGGCGGCGAGCAACACCTCGGTGTGGGCCAGGACGTCCTCGTCGGCCAGTTCGGGATGCTCCCGGCCCATCGCCTCGGCGAAGCGCTGGGTGCGGCGGCGGTGGTGGCGGGTCACCCGGGTCCCGAGGCCGTCGTCGTTGACGGCGCCGGTGAGGGCGATCTTGAGGTAGACCCGGGCGAGGGTCGACTGATCGGTGATGAAGGTGATGTAGGCATCGACCAGCTCGGCGAGGGACTCCTCGCCGTTGCCGGAGGGGTGGGGATCGACGGCGCGGATCGCTTCCTTGACGATCCGGAGCACGACCTCTTCCTTCGACTCGAACAGGTTGTAGAAGCTCCCGGCGCGCACCCCGGCGCGCTCGCAGATGGCCTTGAGGGTGGTGCCCTCGAGGCCGACCTCGCCGAGCAGCTGGCGGGTCGCCTCGACGATCCGCTGCTCGGTTCGGATACCTGCCTGGTACCGCGCCACGTGTTCTCCCTTCCTGCCGCGGCAGGGTAGCGGGTTCTCCCTCGAAGAACTTGAACGTTTGCTCAAAATAGAGTGTAGAGTCAAAAACGAACCGCAGAGCGGATAAGTCCACGACTCCGTCCCCCGAAACCGTCGGGACGGGAGACAACAGAGGGGTCGGCATGAGCCACTACAAGACCAACCTCCGCGACCTCGAGTTCAATCTCTTCGAGGTGCTCCGGATCCAGGACTACATGGGCGACGCTCCATTCGGCGACGTCGACCGGGACACCGCCCGCCAGATGCTGACCGAGATCGAACGGTTGGCGGTGGAGGACCTCGCCGCCTCCTTCGTCGAGGCCGACCACGCCGACCTCACCTTGGTCGACGGCGAAGTGGAGATCCCCGAGGCGATGAAGCGGTCCCTCGCCGCCTACATGGACGGTGGCTGGGACACGCTGTTCTGGCCTCCCGAACTGGGCGGCGTCGCCACCACCGACACCTTGCGCTGGGCGGCCCAGGAGCTGCTCATCGGAGCCAACCCCGCCGTCTACCTCTACGTCGGGACGCTGATGCCGATCGTGCTCAACGAGGTCGGCACCCCCGAGCAGATCGAGCGGTTCGTCAAGCCGGCGTTGGAGCACCATTGGGGCGGCACCATGGTCCTCACCGAGCCCGACGCAGGGTCCGACGTGGGAGCCGGAATCACCAAGGCGATCCCGGTCGACGAGGAGGCGGGGATCTACCACCTCGAGGGCGTCAAGCGCTTCATCACCAGCGGCGAGCACGACATGGCCGACAACATCGTCCACCTCGTGCTGGCCCGCCCCGTCGGCGCCGGCCCCGGCACCTCCGGCCTCTCCATGTTCATCGTGCCCAAGTACCTCGTGAACGAGGACGGCTCGCTGGGGGAGCGCAATGGGGTGGTGTGCACCTCCATCGAGAAGAAGATGGGGATCAAGGGCTCGACGACCTGCGACCTCACGTTCGGGGCCGACATCCCCTGCATCGGGTATCTGGCCGGCGGCGTCCATGACGGCATCCACCAGATGTTCCGGGTGATCGAGCGGGCCCGGATGCTGATCGGGACCAAGTCGACGGCGACACTGTCTACCGGCTACCTCAACGCCCTCGCCTACGCCCGGGAGCGGATCCAGGGCGCCGACATGACGGAGATGACCGACAAGACCGCTCCCCGGGTGCCGATCATCCGCCACCCCGACGTGCGCCGCATGCTCATGGAGCAGAAGTGCCACGTGGAGGGGATGCGGGCCCTGCTCCTGTATACCGCTTGGGTGCAGGACCAGATCAGGTTGCATCCCGGAGACGAGACGTGGGCCCGCCGCGAGGACCTGCTGCTCCCGATGGCAAAGGGCTACTCCTCGGAGAAGGCCTACGAGATGCTCGCGCTCTCCCTCCAGGTGTTCGGGGGCGCCGGCTTCACCAAGGACTACCCGATCGAGCAGTACATCCGCGACACCAAGATCGACACCCT
>CAYUDA010000197.1:0-3538 GCA_964443425.1 uncultured Acidimicrobiaceae bacterium | reverse complement strand
GGCGTGCTCGGCGGCATGGAGCGCCTGCCGGGCCTGCTCTACACCGGCCGCGGCGAAGACGACCTGCTGCTCGGCCTTCGCCAGCTCCTCCTGCGCCGCTTTCACCCGCTGCCCGGCGCCGGTCCGTTCCGCCTCGGCCTTGGCCACCTGCTGCGCCAGGCGCTCCCGGCGGCCGGCGGCGTCGGCGTCCGCCTTGCGGTGGGCATCGATGGTGGCCACCAGCGAAGATCCCCGTTCCAGCTCCGCCGCGATGCCGGTCTCCTCGACGGAGGTGAGCCGCGCCTCGGCCGCTGCGGCAGCGGCCTGGGCCTTCTCCAGCTCGGCGGCGAGGGTTACGCGGCGGGTGGTGGCGTTGGCGGCCTCGGTGAGGAGGCGGCCGGTGGCGGCGGGTTCCGGGAGGCGGCCGGCCAGCTCCCGCAGAAGGGTGAGGCGCTGCTCGGCCGCCGCGACCTCGGCCACGGCGGCGTCGGAGGCGTCCGCCAGCGCCGTCAGCTCCGCCTCGATCGCCTCCAGTTCGGCGAGACGCTGCTCGGCGGCGGCGATGGCGGCCCGGTGCTCCTCGATGCGGGCCGCCACCCGGTCGAGCTGTTCGACCCGCACTGCCAGCTTCTCGATCTCCACCTCGGCGCTCCCGGCTCGCTCCTTGGCCACTTCCCGCATCCGGTCGACCCGGTCGTGGCCGAAGACACCCTTGAGCACCTTGTCGCGCTCGCCGGGACGGGCCCGGAGAAACTCGGCGAAGCGCCCCTGGGCGAGCAGCACGGAGCGGCTGAAAGCATCGAACTCGAGCCCGAGCAACGCCACCACCCTGGCGTTGACCTCCCCTTCCTGGGTGACGGTCTCCACCGGGTCCGCCTCCGCCTCGTCGGCCGCGTAGCGGTAGAGGGCGTGCTGGGACTGACCCTTGCGGCGTAGCGACCGCACCGCCTCCCACACCTCGCCCTCCACCTCGAAGCGCAGCGACACCGCCCCCTCCCCGGCCCGCTGGTGGATGAGCGCCTTGGTGGCCGCCCCCGCATTGGGCGTCTTGCCGTAGAGGGCGAAGGAGACGGCGTCGAGCAACGACGACTTGCCGCTCCCGATCGGCCCCACCACCCCCACCAGGCGCCGGCCCCGGAAGTCGAAGACGGCCTCGTCGCCGAAGTAGGAGCGGAAGTTGCGGACCCGCAGCTCAAGGGGCCGCATAGCCGGCCTCCTCCATCACCCCACGAAACACCGCCAGCAGCTCCGGCGGCGGTTCCACTCCCTCCCGTTCCTCGTAGTAGGCGGCATACAGCTCGTCGAGGCTACGCCCGGCCCGGGAGGCGTATTCGGCCTCGGCCCGGGGATAGTCGGCGCGGATCTTCACCAAGTGCTCGAACTCGTCGCGGGCCCGGTCGGCCAGCCCCGGGTCGGGCCCGGCCGTCTCCACCGTGAGGTCGAGGTAGGCGTCATGGACGTCGTCGCGGACGATCAGCTCCTGCCATGTCCCCTTGGCCCGCACCAGGCGTCGGCCGGCGCTGAGCGGGACGGAGCGACGCGAGGCCGGGATTCCGGGCTCGGCCTCGACGATCACCACCCGCTTCTGCTCCCCCGCCTCCCCGAAGTCGAGCTCGAGCAGCGACCCGGCGTACTCGGCGGGGACCTTGGCCCCCGGCACCGGTTGCGGGGCGTGGATGTGGCCCAGCGCCACGTACTGCGGGCCGGGAGGGATCGCCTCGGCGGTGGCGGTGTAGGCCTCGCCCATATGCAGCTCCCGCTCGCCGCGGGGCGCCCCATGGCCGTGCACCTTGGCCCCGCCGACGAGGAAGTGCGCCACCAGCACCGTCACCGCCTCGTTGCCCGCCAGCTCGTCGGCGTAGCGGCTGTAGGCCTCTGAGATCGCCCGGAGCCGGTCGGCGTACTTCTTGTAGTGCTCCTCGGTGGGTTCCCAGACGTGGAAGGCCCGTCCCTCCCGCAGGAACGGGAAGCAGCTCACCACCGCCCTCCCGCCCGGGGTTGTCAGATCGAGTACCGCTCCCTCGTCGGGGCGTTTGATCGCCCCCACCAGGTGGATCGACTGCTCGGCGAGGAACGGCGCCAGCGCCTCGAACAGCCCCGGTGAGTCGTGGTTGCCTGCGATGACCACCACCGGCCGCCGCCCGTGGTCGCCGAGCAGCACCAGGCCGCCGAGCCCGATGTCGAGCGCCTCGATCGGCGGCAGCGGCCGGTCGAACAGGTCGCCGCTGTGCACCACCAGATCGACCTGCTCGCGGTCGGCGATGTCGGCCACCTCGGCGATGGCGGCCCGGTACTCGGCGGAGCGGTCGTAGCGGCCGATGCGTTTGCCGACGTGCCAGTCGGAGGTGTGGAGGATCTTCACCCGGCGACCCGGCGTGGGGGAACTGCCACGGCGCCCATCGTCACAGACCGGCGAAGGGGTCGTCGTCGCTCACGTCGACCTCTTCCTTGCGGGTCGCCCACGGCGGGAACGGGAAGTCGACCACCAGCGGCACCGGGATCGCCGGCTGGCTCACCACCATCGTGCCCGGTTTGAGGAGGCGGGCCCGGGCCCGGGTCGACGGCAGCATCCAGCCGTACTCGGCCCGTTCCGCCTCGGCGGCGTCGAGCCGGCCCGCCACCCGGATGGCGGCGTTCTCCATCACCTCGGGTGCCACCCGCGAGGCGCTCTGCTGTGCCCCCACCAGCAGCACCCCGAGCGAGCGTCCCCGCTGCGCGATGTCGATGAGCATGTCCTTGAGCGGGCTGGTGCCCTCCCGCGGCCCGTACTTGTTCATCTCGTCGAGCACGATGACCGACAGCGGCAACCGCTGGCCGGTCTGCTCCTTCTCGGAGAACGTCTCGGCGAGCATGGCCCCCACCACGAACCGCTGCCCCAGGTCGTGGAGGGTCTGAATGCCGACGACGGTCACTTGAGCGGCCGTCCGGTCGATGCGGCGGCTCTCCCCCGCCGTGATCAGGTGGCCGAGCCGGTGCGATGCGGAATGGAGACGTCGTACGAAGGCGGAGATGGTGCCTGCCTGGACCCGTCCCGTCCAGCGCTGATCCGGCGCGCTCTCCCCGTCCTCCGGGTCGACGAACTCCTCGATGGCCGTCACCAGGTCGCGCAGCTCCCGGATGACCCGCTCGCCCGGATTGGGCGTCACCGTGTCGCCGGGCCGGTGCCCCTCGATCGGGTCGCGTAGCACGACGGCCCCCGGCTCTCCGGCGACGTCGACCGCGAAGCGGCGAAGTTGGGACCGCACCCGCTCCTCGATGAACGGGATCTGGTTGCGACTGTCGGAGGCGTCCGTGAACAGGAAGCGCAGCAGACCCTCGTCGATGAACTCGCGGGGGGTCCAGGCGAAGGCGGCCACCCCCTCCTGGCGCCCCCCGGTGTCGGGGACCACCACGTCCCCGGAGCGGGGCCGTGCCGGCGCCCACAACGACACCGACGGGAACGGGCCGGGTTCGACGCCGAGTTGCTGCCAGGCCTCGGCGGCCGCCTCGTCGAAGTAGCGGTTCGGCTTGTCGAGCCACAGCAGGTCCTCGCCCTTGACGTTGAAGACGAGGATCCGCA
>CAYUDA010000196.1:0-3549 GCA_964443425.1 uncultured Acidimicrobiaceae bacterium | reverse complement strand
GGGCGGCGTCGACCACCTTGGAGATGTCCTCCCGCACCAGGGCGACGTCGCCGGACTTGAGAGCGCCGATGTTGATCACCATGTCGACCTCGCGGGCCCCGTCGCGCAAGGCCCTGCGGGCCTCCGTCGCCTTGATCTCGGGTGGGGTGGCGCCGAGGGGGAACCCGATCACCGAGCAGGTCACCACCCCCGAGTCCTGGAGCTGGGAGGCGGCCCGCTTCACCCAGGTCGGGTTGACGCACACCGAGGCGAAGCGGTACTCGCGGGCCTCGGCGCAGAGCCGGTCGATGTCGGAGGCGGTGGCCTCCGGTTTGAGCAGCGTGTGGTCGATGTACTTGGCGAGGTCGAGCGGGACGTCGGCGGCTTCACCGTGGAAGCTGACCCGATCGGCGCCGTTGGCGACCACCTGGCGCACCTTCTCGGGGGTATCGCACAGGTCGTAGCCGGCGGCGAGCGCCTCCAGCACCTGGCGGGTGACCGCCTCGACCAGTTCGGCGCGATCCATCGTGCTCATGTCCTCAGGTAGCTTCGTTCGATCTCGGTGATCATGTCGACCCGGCGAGCGTGGCGGCCCCCTCCCCACTCCACCGAGAGCCATTCCTGGACGATCTGCCAGGCGAGCGCATCGCCGATGAGGCCGGCGCCGAGGGTGAGCACGTTGGCGTGGTTGTGCTCCCGGCTGTTGCGGGCCGTCGACAAGTCATAACAGAGGGCGGCGCGCACCCCGGGGACCTTGTTGGCGACGATGGCGGAGCCGATCCCGGCGCCGTCGATGACGATCCCCCACCGGCATTCGCCCTCCGAGACGAGGCGGGCCACCGCGTGGGCGAAATCGGGGTAGTCGACGGAGACCGGCGAGTCGGTACCGCAGTCGTGGACCTCGTGGCCGGCTTCCCGCAGTTTGAAGGCGAGCCGTTCCTTGAGGGGGTAGCCGCCGTGGTCGGCGCCGATGGCGATGGCGTCACTCCCGGGCCGGGGGGCCCGCTCCTCGCCGCCCGGATCGGGCGCCGGCGCCGCTGTGCCGGAGGCGAACAGTTCATCGACGGCACGGCCGACGAGGCGGCGGACCTCGTCGGGGTCCGGCGGCCGCGGCCGGGCCGCGGCGTCGCTGGCGGTTGGCTGTGTCATCGCACCGTTCCCATGGGGGAGGAATGCGCTCATCCTAGGGGGGAGAGCCCTGGCAGGGCCGCCTCCCTTGGGGCAGCGGCGAAGCCGGCAGGCCCCGTATGATGCCCTCATGACCGACCGGGACCCCGCCTTCCTGTGGGAGACCGCCGCCATGCGCTCCGCGGCGCAGCGGCGGGCCCGCGACGAGGCGGGACGCAGCGGGGAAGACGACACGGTGTGGGTGACGCTGCGGGACGGTCATCGCGCCACCGGCATCCCGGTGGAGACGCTGCGCAAGTGGGCACGGCGCAGTGCGGTCCCGTCGTATCTGGAGGAGGGGCCGTTCGGGACGCGGCGCATGGTCGACCTGGTGGCGGTGCATCGCCGGGCCCGCACCTTGGGGCGCCGGATCGTGCCGGTCCCTGAACCGGAAACCGCGGCGCCTGCCGCTCCGTCGCCGGAGCGGTCTCCGCAGCCGGTGGCCCGCCCGGAGCCGGTGCCCCGCCCGGAGCCGGCGGCGCAGCCTCCCGAGCCTCCGCCGGGGACGATGATCGTGCCGATCGCCGCCTGGGACAAGATGCTGCTCCAGCTCGGCAACCTGCACCAGGCGGGCCAGCAGCTCGCCGAGGCCCGGGAACGGGCCGGCCGGGCCGAGACCGAGGTCCACTTCCTGCGGGAGCGCCTCGCCGAGCTGCGCCGGGAGCTGGAGGGGCACCCGGCCGCGCCCGAGCCCGAGGTGACGCCCTCGGCGGAGCCTGCCCCGCCACCGCACGAGGACGAGGAGGCGACGCCGCAGCCCCCCGCCCCGGTCCGTCTCCCGGTGTCGACCCGGCTCTGGCTCCAGATGGTGCGCCGCCTCAGACCACCGCGGCGCTGAGGATCCGCCGGGCCTCGCGCCTCACACCGCCTCGAGCCAGCGGAACTCCCGCGGCGCCAGCGTCAGCTCCCGACCCGCCGCCGCCACCTCGCCGCTGTGAACGTCGACCCGGTCGACGTTGCCGTCGAGATCCAGCATCGTGGACTGGGCGGTGGTCGCCACGTTGGCGACCACCAGGATCGATTCGCCCCCCTCGTCGCGACGCTCGAAGGCGAGCACCGCCGGGTTGGAGGACGGCACCGGCAGGTAGGCGCCGGTGCCGAACACCGGGTGGAGGCGCCGCAACGCCAGCAGGGAGCGCACCCAACGCAGCAGCGACTCCTCGTCGTCGCGTTCTGCCGCCACGTTGACGGTGGCCGGTTCGTATCCCGGGGTCGTCACCACCGGCAGGTAGAGGTCCTCGACGGGGGCGGTGGAGAACCCCACCGTCGGCGAGGCGTCCCACTGCATCGGGGTGCGCACCCCGTCACGGTCCTCCAGCAGGTACTCGTCGCCCATCCCGATCTCGTCGCCGTAGTAGATGATCGGGCTCCCCGGCAGCGACATCAGCAAGCCGAACATCAGCTCCAGGGTGGGACGGTCGTCGTCGAGCAGCGGCGCCAGGCGGCGCCGGATCCCGACGTTCTTGCGCATCCGGGGATCGGGGGCGTACTCCCGCCACATGAAGTCCCGCTCCTCGGCGGTCACCATCTCGAGGGTCAGTTCGTCGTGGTTGCGCAGGAACACCCCCCACTGGCAGCTCGGAGGGATGGCCGGCGTCGCCGCCAGGATGTCGCGCACCGAAGCTGCGCTCTGCTGCTTGAGGGCCATGAAGAGGCGGGGCATCACCGGGAAGTGGAACGCCATGTGGCACTCGTCGCCGTCCCCGAAGTAGGCGACGACGTCCTCCGGCCACTGGTTCGCCTCGGCGAGCAGGATCCGCCCCGGGTACTCGGCGTCGACCACCGCCCGCAGCCGCCTGAGGTAGGCGTGGGTCTCGGGCAGGTTCTCCCCGTTGGTGCCGTCCCGCTCGTACAGGTACGGCACCGCGTCGAGGCGGAGCCCGTCGAACCCGGCGTCGAGCCAGAACCGCATCACGTTCTCGATCTCGTCCCGCACGTCGGGATGGTCGAAGTTGAGGTCGGGCTGGTATTCGAAGAAGCGGTGCCAGTAGTAGGCCTGGGCCTGCTCGTCCCAGGTCCAGTTGGAGTCCTGGGTGTCGGTGAAGATCACCCTCGCCTCGCTCCAGCGGTCCGGGGTGTCGCTCCACACATAGCGGTCGCGGGTCGGCGAGCCCGGCATCCGGGCCTCCTGGAACCAGGGATGCTGATCGCTGGTGTGGTTGACGATCATGTCGGAGATGACCCGCATGCCGCGCTCGTGGGCGGCGGCGAGGAAGCGGCGCACGGACTCGACGGTGCCGTAGGTGGGGAGCACCGCCCGGAAGTCGGAGACGTCGTAGCCCCCGTCCCGCAGCGGCGACTGGAAGAACGGCAGCAGCCAGAGGCAATCGATCCCGAGCCATTGCAGATAGTCGAGGCGGCTGGTGAGGCCGGCGAAGTCGCCGGTGCCGTCGCCGTCGCCGT
>CAYUDA010000195.1:0-3554 GCA_964443425.1 uncultured Acidimicrobiaceae bacterium | reverse complement strand
CCCGCCTCTTCGGCCTCGAGGAGTTCGGCAACATCTACACCCGGATCATGAACCCGACCACCGACGTCTTCGAGAAGCGGATCGCCGCCCTCGAAGGCGGCGTCGCCGCCGTCGCCACCGCGTCGGGCCAGGCCGCCCAGCTGCTGGCGATCACCACGCTCGCCCAGGCCGGCGACGAGATCGTCTCAACCAGCTACCTGTACGGGGGCACCTACAACCAGTTCAAGGTGGCACTCCCCCGCCTCGGCATCAACACCACGTTCGTCGAGGGCGACGACCCGGACGACATCAAGGCCGCCATCACCGACCGCACCAAGGCGGTGTACCTCGAGTCGATCGGCAACCCGAAGTACAACGTGCCCGACTTCGAGCGCATCGCCGACATCGCCCACGAGGCCGGCATCCCGCTCATCGTCGACAACACCTTCGGGGCGGCCGGGTTCCTGGTACGTCCCCTCGAGCACGGCGCCGACATCGTCGTCGCCTCGGCCACCAAGTGGATCGGCGGGCACGGCACGTCGATCGGGGGCGTGATCGTGGACGGAGGGAGCTTCGACTGGCGCAGCCCCAAGTTCCCGCTCTTCACCGAGCCGGCTCCCGGCTATCACGGGATGGTCTTCTCGGAGGTCTTCGGACCTGATGGGCCGTTCGGGAACATCGCCTTCGCCATCCGGGCCCGGGTCGAGGGGCTGCGCGACTACGGCGCCGCCCTGTCACCGTTCAACTCGTGGCTGTTCATCCAGGGGTTGGAGACGCTGTCGCTGCGGGTGCAGCGCCACGTCGACAACGCCCTGGCGCTCGCCCGCTGGCTCGAGGAGCAACCACAGGTGGCGTGGGTGAACTACCCGGGCCTGGCGTCCCACCCGTCGCACGCCCTCGCCGGCAAGTACCTCCAGCATGGATACGGGGCGGTGCTCAGCTTCGGGATCGCCGGAGGGTTCGCCGACGCCAAGCGCTTCATCGGCGCCCTCGAGCTGGCGTCCCACCTCGCCAACGTGGGCGACGCCAAGACGCTGGTCATCCACCCGGCCTCCACCACCCACCAGCAGCTCACCGCCGAAGAGCAGATCTCCAGCGGCGTCACCGAGGACCTGATCCGGGTCTCGGTGGGTATCGAGCACATCGACGACATCGAGGAGGACTTCCGGCACGCCTTCGAGGCGATCGGGACGCCAGCCGGGTAGTCCACGGTCTCACCCCCGCCCACGGAGGTATGAGCCGAACCAGATGCATCGCCGGGGCGCAGCCGATACCGTACGGCCCACCGTCGATCAGCGGGTATGGCGTGACCGGTCGGCTCCAACCGAACGTCCGGCTTTTCGGAGTCTTCTCGGTGAGCCTGGGCGCCATGATCGGCAGCGGGATCTTCGTCCTGCCCGGAGTGGCGGCGAAGATCGCAGGCCCGGCGGTGGTACTCGCCTACGTCATCGCCGGGATCGTGGTGCTGCCGGCGGCCCTCTCCCAGTCGGAGATGGCGACCGCAATGCCCGAGGCCGGCGGAACCTACCTCTACATCGACCGTGCCATGGGGCCGCTGATGGGAACCATCGCCGGGTTCGGGGTCTGGTTCTCGCTCATCTTCAAGTCGGCGTTCGCCCTCGACGGGCTCGGCGCCTACCTGGAGATCTTCGCCGACGTCTCCACCCACGTCGTCGCCATCAGCCTCGCGGTGGCGATCATCGTGCTCAACCTGGTCGGCGTGAAGCAGGCGGCGCGGTTTCAGGTGATCCTCGTCACCGGGGCGCTCGTCTCCCTCGCCGTGTTCACGGTGCGCGGTCTCGGCGCGGCCCAACCCCACGCCTTCGAGCCGTTCCTCGACGGTGGCTTCAAAGGTCTGCTGTCGGCCAGCGGCCTCGTCTTCGTCTCCTACCTGGGGGTCACCAAAGTCGCCTCCATCGCCGAGGAAATCGACCGGCCCGGCCGCAACATCCCCCTCGGAATCCTGCTCAGCATCGGGCTCATGATCGTGATGTACCCGGCCGTGGTGTACGTCATGGTGGGCGTCGCCGGCGTCCCCGCCCTCGCCGGCACCTTCACCCCGGTGGCCACCGCCGCCGAGCAGTTCATGGGGACCGTCGGAGTCGACGTCCTCACCGTCGTCGCCATGGTCGCCCTCGTCAGCATGGCGAACGCCGGGCTCCTCGCCTCGTCCCGCTACCCCTTCGCCATGGCCCGCCGCGGTCTCGCCCCTGCCTTCTTCCGCACCGTCGGGGCTCGTACCGGGACCCCGGTCGCCGCCATCGTCCTCACCGGCGCCGTCCTGGTGGGGCTCGTCTGGTTCGTGCCACTGGTGGAACTGGCGAAGCTGGCGAGCGCCTTCCAGCTCCTCGTCTTCTCGCTCGTCAATCTCGCCGTCATCGCCTTCCGGGAGAGCCGCCTCGACTGGTACCGACCCACCTTCCGCTCCCCCGGTTACCCCTGGGTCCAGCTCTTCGGCATCGTCGGCGCCCTGGTGCTCCTCACCCAGATGGGGATCGTGCCGGCCCTCGGCGCGGTGGCGATCATCGTCGCCGGCTTCCTCTGGTACCGGGCGTTCGGCCGATCCCGGGCAAGCCGGGAGAGCGCCTCCGTCGACGCCCTCCGCCTCCGCAGCAACGCCCGCCTGCTGCGGACCACCGAGAACGTGCTCGCCAACCCGGGCGCCTCCCACGTCCTCGTCCTCACCTGGCACGGAATGCGCCGCGAACGCCTCCACGACATCCTCAAACTCGCCGGCGACCTCGCCAAGGCGAGAACCGGATGGATCCAAGTCAGCCGCCTCGACCGCCGCGGTCCGCAGAGCGCCCAGGCCGAGCAGGCCTGGACCGCCGAGATCATGGCCACCGCCGCCAAGGTCGGGATCACCCTCCACGCCGTCTCCAGCGGTGGCATCCGGGAGGATCAGCAGCGACGGATCCGCGACGAAGGGGTCGACCTGGTGCTGGCCGAGATGCCGCAGGACCTCCGCGCCAACCGCCCATTCGTACGCGACCTGCGGTGGCTGCGGGACAACATCGACTCGGACACGATCTTCCTCCGCAACCGCAACTTCCACGAGATCGACACCATCGTCGTCATGGGCACCGGAGGTCCGTTCGACGCCCTCAAGATCGGCCTCGCCGATCGCATGGCCCACCTCGAACAGGCCGAAATCAGGCTGGTGCACGTCGTCAACGAGGACGCCACCGAGGCCCAGGTCGCCTCGATCCGCGACTACCAGGAGCGCCTCGCCGAGCGGATCACCGCCCCCACCGAGAGCCGCCTGGAACGGGCCGAGGCCCTCGTCGACACCCTCGCCAGGGCCGCCCGGGGCGCCAGTCTCGTCATCCTCGGCGCGGTGCCGCAGCGCTTCACGATCTTCACCGACCTCGCCGACCGCATCGCCGAGCGGATGGACTGCCCGACGATGCTGGTCTACGCCAAGGGAACCCAGCGGCGCTCACTGCTGGGACGCATCATCGAACGGCTCATCTACTGACCCTCGCCGCCCTCACCCACCGCCGCGTACCGGGCGGCCCACCATCGGCGGTAGCGTGGCGGCTGCCGAGCCGAGGAGCGGAATGCCGCAGCACATC
>CAYUDA010000194.1:0-3594 GCA_964443425.1 uncultured Acidimicrobiaceae bacterium | reverse complement strand
CGGGTCCTGGGTGCCACGACCTTGGTGGTGTCCCCCCTCATCGCCCTGATGAAGGATCAGGTGGACGGAATGCACGAGGTCGGGATGCGGGCCACGTTCCTCAACTCGAGCCTCGATCCGGCGGAGCGGAGCGACCGGATCGACCAGATGCGACGGGGCCGCTACGAGTTGGTGTACGCCGCACCGGAGGGATTGGACGCCTCGGTCGGAGCGGCGCTCAACGGGGTCGACCTCCGGCTGATCGCGGTGGACGAGGCGCACTGCATCAGCCAGTGGGGCCACGACTTCCGCCCGGCGTACCGGAACCTGCGCGGTCTGAAGACCCGCTTCGGGGTCCCGGTGCTGGCGCTCACCGCCACCGCCACCGAGGAGGTGACCCGCGACATCGAGGCGCAGCTGGCGATGACGGACACGGTGCGCTTCCGGGGGTCGTTCTTCCGTCCCAACCTACAGATCCACGTGATCAGGAAGGGTGAGCACGACGGGCGCCGGGTTCGGGTGCGGGAGTCGATCGGGCGGCTCTGCCTGGCGAGACGAGGCGAGAGCGGGATCGTCTACACCCTGTCCCGGGCAGCGACCGAGTCGACGGCGAAGTACCTGCGCGGCCTGGGGATCCCGGCGTCGGCGTACCACGCCGGCATGGACGCCGGGGAGCGCACCACGGTGCAGAACGCCTTCATCCGCGAGGACGTCGACGTGATCTGCGCCACGGTGGCGTTCGGGATGGGGATCGACAAGTCGAACGTCCGGTACGTCATCCACCGCGACATGCCCCGATCGGTGGAGGGGTACTACCAGGAGATCGGCCGCGCCGGCCGCGACGGGGTGGAGAGCGATTGTGTGCTGTTCTACTCCTGGGCCGACGTGATGAGCCTGGACCGGATGACCGCCGGCGAGGAAACCGGGGCATGGCACCGCCAACAGGCCCGCAAGATGTTCGACTGGGCGGAGCGGGCGGCGTGCCGGCATCGCACCGTGGTCGCCCACTTCGGGGAGCAGATCGACGATTGTGGAGCGTCGTGCGACGTCTGCACCGGGGAGGACCTCCTGGCCGCCGCGGCCCGTCCCGCGGGAGCGTCGAACCGGACGCGGGGGGAGCCGGGAGCCGATAACGGCTCCGATCCGCGGCGCACGCCACTCTTCGAGTCGCTTCGGGCACTCCGCCGCCGGCTCGCCGACGAGCGAGGGGTGCCGCCCTACGTGGTGTTCGCCGACGCCACCCTGCTGGCCATGGTCGAGGCGGGCCCAAGCACGGAGGCGGAACTGCTCGCGGTGCCCGGGGTGGGTCCGGTGAAGCTGGAGCGGTACGGAGAGGCGTTCCTGGCGGTGCTGCGCCAAGGCAGTTGAGGGAACGGGCGGCGGCGGGCGTTTCCCGGTAGGGTCCCGCGCCCCGTAGGCTGCATGCGCCGGACCATGAAGGAGGAACCCTTGGTGGCCACCATGCCGAGCGTGATGACGGCGCTCGTCACCCCCTTCGACGCCAACGGGGAGATCGACCTCGAAGCTCACCGCCACAACCTCGACACGCTCATCGGGCGCGGCGTCACCGGCTTTCTCGTCGCCGGCTCCACCGGGGAAGGCTCCTACCTGGAGCCCGCGGAACGGAGCCGGCTGCTCACGGCCGCCCGCGCCGACCACGACGACCGCGTCTACCTGAGCTGCGGTGTCGCCGCAGAGTCGCTGCGCCAGGGCGTTGGCCAGGTCACCGAGGCCGCCACGGCGGGAGCGGACAGCGCCGTCGTTCTCACCCCCACTTCGCTGGCCCGCGGCAACCACGGTGCGGTGCACGACTACTTCCTGGGAATGGCGGAAGCGTCCCCGATCCCGATCCTGCTCTACTCGGTTCCGGCGGTGACCGGCTACGAGCTCCCCATCGACCAGGTCGTCGCCCTCAGCACCCACCCCAACATCATCGGCATGAAGGACTCCGGAGGGCGACCGGTGCGGATCCAGGAGGTCCACCACCGAATCGACGACGAGTTTGTCATCTACGCCGGTGCCAGCTCGATGCTGGCCCAGAGCATGGCCGCCGGCGGGAGCGGGGCGATCACCGCCTCCGCCAACTACGTCCCTGAGTACGTGCTGCGCATCGTCGAGACGTCGCAGCAGTCCCAGGCCGCCGCCGACCGGCTCCAGCAGCGACTCACGGTGCTGGTGCGCGAAGTGGAGTCCCACGGCATCCCGGGGACCAAGGTCGCCGCCGCCGCGGCCGGGTTGCGTCCCGGCTTCCCCCGCGCCCCGCTTCGCCCCCTCACCGGGGAGGAGCGCACCCGCATCGTCGCCGCGTTGCGGCTCGCCAACCTCTCCGCCGTGGAACAACCGGCCGTCTGAACCGGCCCCTCCACGAGGGATGTTGGTGCCTGAAATCCCTTGCGCGGTGGGCGGTTCTCGCCACCGCGACCCTCGAATCGCCAGCCGACGACGAATCCGTTAGCGTGCCCCCACCATGAGAATTGGCATACCCAAAGAGCGCCGAAGCGGTGAACGCCGCGTCGCCGCCGTACCCCAGTCGGTAGAGACCATGGTGGGTTGGGAATGGGAAGTCCTCGTCGAGACCGGTGCCGGTATCGAGGGGGGTTTCCCCGACGAGGCCTACATCGGAGCCGGAGCCTCGATCGTCCCCAATACCGCCGCCGCCCACGGAGCGGACGTCGTGCTGCGCGTCGGCCCGCCGCTCCCCGATGAGGTTCCGCTGCTCCGTGACGGAGCGGTCCTCGTCTCGTTCCTCGATCCTTTCGTCGACGCGGACCTGGTGCGGGCCCTCGCCGCCGGCGGGGTGACCTCCATCGCGATGGAAGCCATCCCCCGCACGACGATCGCCCAGGGCATGGACGCCCTCTCCTCCCAGGCCAACGTGGCCGGCTATGCCGCGGTGCTGCTGGCGGCGGAGATGTCGCCCAAGCTGCTCCCGATGATGGTCACCGCCGCCGGGACCATCCCGCCCTCCAAAGCCCTCATTCTGGGCGTGGGCGTCGCCGGGCTGCAGGCCATCGCCACCGCTCGCCGTCTCGGCGCGGTGGTCCACGCCTACGACATCCGCCCCGAAACCAGGGAGCAGGTGGAGAGCCTCGGCGCCAAGTTCGTCGCCGCCCCGACCCAGGCCGGGGACGAGTCGGGCTACGCCAAGGAGGTCGGCGAGGACACCCAGGCAGAACAGCACGCCGCCCTCGCACCGTTCGTGGCCGAGTCCGATCTCCTCATCACGACCGCCCAGATCCCGGGCCGGACGGCGCCGCTGCTGGTGACGACCGAGATGGTCGAATCGATGCGGCCCGGCTCGGTCGTCGTCGACATGGCCGCCGATACCGGCGGCAACGTGGAGCCCTCGGTTCCCGACGAGGTCGTCGAGCTCGGCGGGGTCCACATCTACGGGCCGACCAATCTGGCAAGCACGGTCCCCACCGACGCCAGCCGGATGTACGCCCGCAACCTGATCACGCTGCTGGAGCGGGCGCGCGACGGCGCCGGTCTCACCGTGGACACGGAGGACGAGATCTTCGGCGACTGCACCATCACCCATCGTGGCGAGGTGGTGCACGCCCGGAGCCGCCAGCTGCTCAAGCTCGAAGGAGGTGGGACGTGAGCCCGGCCTTC
>CAYUDA010000193.1:0-3594 GCA_964443425.1 uncultured Acidimicrobiaceae bacterium | reverse complement strand
GAGGCTCCTCCGGCTCCTCCGTGTCCCCAGTGCGGCGCCCCCCGAACAGCGAGCGAATGCGGCGGCGGGCGATCCGGATCGACTGTTGCGGCGCCTCGGGATGCTCCCGCAGGTACTCGGGTACCCGCTTGATCCAGCCCAACGCGACCAGGGTTCCGATCATGGCGGTCCCGGTGATGGCGATGATGCCCACGCCGGCCAGCAGTACCACGAGGCGGGGCAGGTGCAGCTCGAAGAAGTTCTGGGAGGCGTCGGTGAGGAACAGCAACACGACGAATCCCGCCATCGAGCCGATGAGGACCCGTTTCCAGGGAAGCAAAGGCCGGGCCACCACCCCGAGAGCGAACAGGCCGATCGCGGCGAGCACCAGCGTCGCCACCGTGCGCGCCTGGTTGAGGATCACTCCTTCGGAGATGGCGAGCTGGTAGGCGCCGAAGCTGGCGAGACCGGCCGCCACCCCGGTGGGGACGGCGAAGCGCAACACCCGCATCACGAATCCTGCCTTGGCGCGTTCGGTGGAGGGGGCGAGGGCGAGGAAGAAGGCGGGGATACCGATCGTCACCGATCCGACCAGGGTCAGGTGGCGGGGGAGGAACGGGAAGGGGAGGCTTGCTGCGCCGACGGCGAGGGCGATGAAGATGGCGTAGACCGTCTTGGTGACGAACAGGTTCGCCACTCGCTCGATGTTGGAGATGACCCGCCGGCCCTCGCCGACCACGCCGGGCAGGGTGTTGAACTGGCCGTCGATGAGCACGAGTTGCGCCACGGAACGGGAGGCGGCGCTGCCCGAACCCATCGCGATGCCGATGTCGGCGTCCTTGAGGGCGAGCACGTCGTTGACGCCGTCGCCGGTCATGGCGACCACGTGGCCCCGCGACTGGAGCGCCTTGACCATCGCCCGCTTCTGGTGCGGAGTGACCCGGCCGAACACCGTGGCCCGCTCCACCACCGCGGCGAACGCTCCCGGCTCGCTCGGGAGGTCACGGGCGTCGACCACCTCGGCGGATCCCGGCACCCCGACCTCGCGGGCAATGGCGGCGACGGTATCGGGATGGTCGCCGGAGATGACCTTGGCCTGCACCCCCTGGCGGGCGAAGAAGCGAAGCGTGTCGGAGGCGTCCTCCCGGATCTTGTCACCGAGCACCACCAACGCCACCGGCTGGAGGCGGCGGGGGAGGTGGTCGCCCTCGATCCGGTAGTCGGTCCAGGCGAGCAGCACGACGCGGCGTCCCCGAGCGGCGTGCTCCTCCGCTCCCGAGGAGACCGCCGGGTCGGAGGGCGCCAGGATCTCGGGGGCGCCCAGCACCCAGGTGCCCGAGTCCGGGAAGGACGCCGCGCTCCACTTGCGGGCCGACGAGAAAGGCACCGCGGCGTCGGCCTCCCATCCCGGGGCGTCGGGGAAGCGGGTGCGGATCGCCAGCAACGTGGCGTTGGGGTCCGACTCGGAGGCGGCCAGCGCCGCCAGGGCGGGGGCGGGGTCGATGTCGCCGAGCTGATCGAGGTCCTGGACGACCAGCTTGCCTTCGGTGAGGGTGCCGGTCTTGTCGAAGCACACCGTGTCGACCCGGGCCAGCCCCTCGATGGCGGGCAGTTCCTGGACGAGCACGTTGCGCCGACCGAGGCGGACGACACCCACCGCGAAGGCGATCGAGGTGAGCAGCACCAGACCCTGAGGGATCATCCCGACGGCGCCGGAGACGGCCGACCGCAACGCCTCGAGGTAGCCGACGCCGGCCCGGTGCGAACTCCACACCAGCAGGGCGATCATGGGGCCGACCGCCCAGCTCACCCCGCGGATGATGAGGTCGACCCCGTCGCGCAGCTCGGAGCGCACCAGCGTGAAGCGCTTCGCCTCTCGTGCCAGACGCGCCGCGTAGGCCTCGGCGCCGACGTGCTCGGCCCGGTAGTAGCCGGTCCCGGCGGCGGCGAACGATCCGGACAGGCAGACGTCGCCGGGAGTCTTGAGCACCGGGTCGGACTCGCCGGTGAGCAGCGACTCGTCGATCTCGAGGCCGCGCGCCGCCAGCACCGGCCCGTCGACGACGAGCTGGTCGCCGGCCGCCACCACCACGACGTCGTCGCGCACGATCCCGTCGCTGGGGATCTTGACGACGTTCCCGTCACGCACGACGCGGCTGGTGGGGGCGGTGAGCAGGGCGAGGCGGTCGAGGGTCGCTTTGGCACGCAGCTCCTGGATGATGCCGATGGCGGCGTTGGTGACGAGCACGAACCCGAACAGGGCATCCTTCGGCTGGTGCACAACGGCGAGGATCACGACCAGCAGCACGCCGAGAAGGATGTTGAAACGGGTGACGATGTTGGAACGGACGATCTCGGCGGTGGTGCGGCTCGGTCCCTCCTGCACCCGGTTGACCTCGCCGCGGGCCACGCGTTCCCGCACCTCGGCCCGGGAGAGGCCGTCGAGGGCGTGCTCGTCGATCGCCGGGGCCGTCATGCCAGCGAGCCTACTCAGACACGGTGCCATCGCCCGGAAAGCACAGCGATTCTCCCGCCAGGCGGAGGAGAAGGCTGGTAAACTACACGGCTGTAACTCATGAAGTGAGGGGTACCGCCATGGCTATGGCCGTCCAGACCGCGTTGCGCAGCGTGGATAGGGTCGTCGAAGGAGTGCTGGCGGTCTACGCCGGCCGTCAGGAACGGGCCGTGAGCACGTTCCTCGGCGAGGTGTGCGATCGGCGACTCCTCGCCGAGCTGGCGGACGTGCCGTGCACCGTAGCCGGGACGCAACGCATCGTCGAGATCGTGGTCGACGGCGAACCCGAGTGCGAGCTGCTGGCGCCGGCGGTGTGGGCGCTGGCGGCCCGGGGATGGCAGGTGGCAGCCCTGGTGCCGTTGCCGCGGCTCGGTGAGGCCCACAGGGCGCTGCGGGGTTCTCCCTGCCTACTCCAACCGTGGTGGCTCGATGGCGACACCGTCCAGTTCGGGCACTGCGAGACCCCCTGAGGGGCGGTCGGGCGCGGCGCGAGGTCCTAGGCTTCCCGGTATGCCCGTTCCGTTGCACACCCAGACGGTCATTGCCTTCTTGTGGGACTTCGACCGCACCCTGATCCCCGACAACATGCAGGGGCCGATCTTCGACGAGTACGGCGTCGACGAGGTGCAGTTCTGGCAGGAGGTCGAGGGCCTCGTCGACTACCACCGCAACCAGGGTGAGGTGATGGGCCGCGACATGGCCTACCTGATCCACATCCTCACCTACGTCGAGGCGGGAATCTTCGCCGATCTCACCAACGCCAAGTTGCGGGAGTTGGGGGCCCGCCTCAAGCCCTGCCCGGGCATCCCGGAGTTCTTCGAGGCGACCCGGACGCGGGTGCGGGAGGTGCCCGAGTTCGCCCACGAGGGCATCACGGTGGAGCACTACGTCGTCTCCACCGGGATCCGACCCATGATCGAGGGCTCGCCGGTGGCGCCCCACGTCGACGGCATCTGGGCCAACAGCTACATCTCGCATCCGGCACCGCCCGGCTACCTCGACCGGCTCCCGGTGCTCGAGGGGGAGGCCCCGATCAAGTACCTGGCGGAGGCGATCGGCCACACCTCCAAGACGCGGGCCATCTTCGAGATCAACAAGGG
>CAYUDA010000192.1:0-3613 GCA_964443425.1 uncultured Acidimicrobiaceae bacterium | reverse complement strand
GTGCCCGACGACCAGTGCATCCGCATCTGCGAGGAGGTGCGCGAGCTGCACATCCCGCTCTCACCCCACAGCAGCTACTACGAGGCGTCCCCGGTGACCCTGGAGGGGTCGCGGCGCTACACGCTGCGAGACCTGGTGAAGGTGAGCCTGGCGCAACGGGTCGACCTGCTCTGTGTCGGCGAGGTGCGGGGCGCCGAAGCTTTCGAGCTGACCCGGGCGGTCAACGCCGGGTGCGGCTTCGCCTGCACCGTGCACGCCAACTCGGCCCGCGACGCCCTCGCCGCCATCGTCAACGCCGCCATCATGGCCGGCGAGAACGTCACCGAGCCGATCGTGCGCAAGGTCTTCGCCGCCTCGATCGACTTCGTGGTGCACCTGGAACGGGACATGCGCCGGCCCGAGAACGGTGACCGCGGCATCCGCCGCCAGGTCGCCGAGATCCTGGCGGTGACCCCGTCGCTGGCGACCGACGACTTCACCACCGAGCCGATCTTCCGTCGGGCCGCCCTCGGCGAACCGATGCGCTGGACGGGCACCTTCCCGCCCGAGACGATGGTCGATCGCATCGACCGGGCGCTGCCGGAAGGCGCCTCGGTGGCGAACATCCTGAACGGCGCCTGGAGGCCGGGGCTGTGAGGCTGCTGGCGGCGCTCAGCTCGGCGGTGTTCGCCTACCTGGTGGTGGCCCACCTCGTCGGGTTGGCCCCCAATCCGACCGCCCGCACCGTCCGCCGTCCCCAGGTGTCGCGCCGTCAGCTCTGGCTGCTCCAGGCGGGATCCGACCTCACCCCACGCCAGTTCTGGGTCGGCTCGTCCGGGGCCGGACTGGTCGCCTTCCTCGCCTTCCTGGTGCTGGCCGGCACCTGGTGGGTGGCGTTGATCCCGGCCCTCGCCGTGTCCTGCGCCCCCTACCTGCAGTACGGGCGGCAACGGGCCCGCCGCCTCGCCGAGGTGCAACGATCGTGGCCCGACGGCCTGCGCGAGATCCTGGCCCACGTCAACTCGGGAGCGACGCTGGCGAACGGCATCGAGGCGCTGGCCGACCGCGGTCCAGCGCCGTTGCAGGAGGCGTTCGCCCGCTTCCCGATGCAGGCCCGCATGCTCGGTGTGGTAGCGGCGCTGGAGATCATCAAGGAGGAACTGGCCGATCCCTCCTCCGACAAGGTGATCGAAGTGCTGGTGCTGGCCCACCAGCACGGCGGGGAGACCCTCCAGGTGGTGCTGCGCGACCTCATCGAGACGATGGTGGCCGACCAGCTCACCGCCGAGCAGATCCGCACCGCCGGCCTCGAGCAGCGCCTGGAGAGCGTCGTGGTGGCGGTGGCGCCGTGGGTGATCCTGCTGTTCCTCGCCACGGTGCCCGAGGCCTACCGGGAGTTCTACCGGTCCCCGCAGGGCCGCTTCGTGGTGCTGCTCGCCGGGGTGTGGGCGGTGGTGGGGTGGGTGCTGCTGCGAGTCATCTCGCGTCGCGTCGAGGAGGTGCGGGTCTTCGGCGGTGGGTCGATCCTCACCGCCGAGCGGGACAAGGCGGCGGCGCGATGACCGGCCTCACCGGGTTCGAGCTGGCGGCTCTGGTCTCCTCGCTGGTGTTCGCTGCCGCCGCGACCTGGGTGGTGGCCCGGCCGCTGCGTCCTCTCGCCGGGCGGGTCCGCCCCTACGCGACGGTGACCCGGGTGAGGCTGACCCGTCCCGCCGATGTGCGCGGCGCCGCCACCGCCGGTCCTGTGCTCGGCGACGGGACGCTGCGGCGCCTCTTCGGGCCGGTGTTCGATTCCATGGTGCGTGGGTTCGCCCGGCTCATCTCGGCCTCCAACGTGGAGCGCCTCGCGGTGCGGCTGCGCCAGGCCGGCCTCTACCCGGATCTTCCCGAGGCGCAGCGGGTCCAGGAGTTCCGTATCCGGGCGTTCGTACGGGCCGTGGCCCTCGCCATCGGGCTCGGATTCGTCGGCCTGGTCATCCGTGACCCGGCCTGGATGGTGATCTTCGGTGGGGCAGGTTTCGTGCTCGGGGTGCTGCAGGCCCGCAGCCGGGTGGACAAGGCGATCCTGGCGCGGCGGGAACGGATCCGGGGCGAGCTGTACACCATCAACCAGCTCATCGCGATGCGGACACGGGTGGGTGGCGGGGTGCTCGACGCCATCCGCCACGTCGTGGTGCGCGGTCACGGCGCCTTCGTCGACGAGCTGGCCGAGGTGCTGCGTCTCCACGAATCGGGGATGACCCTGTCGCGCGCTCTGGCGCGGGCGATCCGTCTCACCCCCGAGCCGGAGGCGGCCCGCACCTACTCGGTGCTCGCCACCGCGCAGGACCGGGGAGCCGACCTGGGCGAGGCACTCCTCGACTTGAGCCGGGACCTGCGGGCCGCCCGCCGCGAGGACCTGCAACGGGCCGCATCCCGCCGGCGCCTCATGATGGTGATTCCCATCGTGGTGGTGCTGGCCCCGATCGTGCTGCTGTTCATCGGGGCGCCGATCCCGAGCCTGATCTTCCAAGGGGGTTGACCGTGAATCCAACCGTGACGTCCGATGCCGATCGTGCAGGAGGGAGCCAATGAGAACCGTGTGGAGACGAATGGGACGAATCGTCGGCAGGGTCGGCGCCGAGCAGCGGGGCGCGGTGGAGAGCGCCCAGATCTTCGCCTGGATCGTGGTGACGGTGATCGCCATCATGGCGACCGTCGGCATCATGCAGGCCCTCGGCGTCGACGTGCTGTGCTGGATCCGGGACCAGATCGGCATCGGCGGTGCCTGTCCCTGAGCCGTCTCAGGCGGGCGGCTGCCGCCTGTGGCGGGACGAGGCCGGGATGACGACGGTGACGACGCTGCTCGCCATCGCCTTCACCGTGCTCACGGCGATGGTGCTCGTCAACGTCCTCACGTTCCTCTATGCCCGCAGCGTGGTGCGGTCCGCCGCCGACGAGGCGGTGCGGGCCGGGTCGCGGGCCGGCGCCGGGGTCGTGGCCTGCGACGCTCGGGCCGCCAACGCCCTCGATGCGCTACTGGGCGGGCCGCTGGGCGACGAGGTGTCGATCACCTGTGAGATCGACCCGGGAACGGGGCACCTGGTGGCGGTGGCCGACGCCACCCTCCACAGCCCGCTGCCCGGGTTGCCGGCATGGTCGTTCAGCCTGCGGGGTGAGGCGGTGCAGGAGGTGGCGCCGTGAGGGTGCTGCTGGGGCGGCTGCGGCGCGAAGAGGTCGGCGCCTACGCCGTGATCGAGATGCTGCTCGGCGTCGGCCTGCTGCTGTTCCCGACGATCATCGTGCTTGCCCAGGTGCCGGGGATGCTGGAGCGCAACGGGGTGGCGAACCTGGCGGCCCAGGAGGCGGCCCGGGTGATGGTGCTGGCCGACGACGCCGCCGCCGGGGAAGAGGCCGGCATCCAGGTCGCCCGCTCTATCGCCGCCAACCACGGGCTCGACCCCGACGCGGTGTCGGTCGACTTCGAGCTCGACCCGCCGGTGGGGGAGCTGGTCCGGGGTGGGACGGTGACCGCCCGGGTCGAGATCGGGTTCCCGATCGTCACGGTGCCGCTGGTGGGCCCGCTGTGGGAGTCGTTCACGATCACCCGGGAGCACACCGAGCGGGTCGACGACTTCCGGAGCTTCCCGTGAGG
>CAYUDA010000191.1:0-3622 GCA_964443425.1 uncultured Acidimicrobiaceae bacterium | reverse complement strand
TCACCTGCCCGTGGAAACCGGGGTCGATGAAGCCGGCGGTGGAGTGGATCAGCAGGCCGATGCGGCCCAGACTCGACTTGCCTTCGAGCCGGGCGACGATGTCGTCGGCGAGCCCGATGAACTCGAGCGTGGAGCCGAGCACGAACTCTCCCGGGTGGAGGATGAACGGCTCGTCGGCCGTGGCATCGACCTGAACCGTGAGGCCATCCTGGGGTTCCTTGGGGTCGATGAGGGCGTAGCGGTGGTTCTCGAAGACCCGGAACGCGGCGTCGCAGCGCAGGTCGATGCTGGAGGGCTGCACCATGGCGGGGTCGTAGGGATCGATGACGATCCGGCCGGCGGCGATCGCCTCTTTGATGGTGCGATCCGAGAAAATCATGGGAGGCGAATGGTAGCGAAACCCAGGCGGCGAGGCAGGGAGTCGGCCGATGGAGCGGATGAGGGGAATCGAACCCCCATTCCGAGCTTGGGAAGCTCGTGTTCTACCATTGAACTACATCCGCCTGGGGCGTCGATTGTACCCGATCGGATGGTTCCTCTCACTGCCGCCCCTGCCTGCTCCCTTCGCCTGCGACGGTGCCGGTCACCGGCACGCACCAGCGTCGGTAGGGTTGGGTCATGATCACCATTCGACGCCTCAGCGATTCTTGCATCACCGTCACCGACGACACCGGGACCATCCTGTTCGATCCCGGCTTCCACCCCTGGCAGTCCGGCGCCGTCGAACTCGACTCGATCGGCGAGGTGCAGCGCGTGCTCGTCACCCACGAACACGCCGATCATGTCAGTCCCGGCTTCGTGCGCTGGCTGCTCGACCGGGGGAGCGACGTGACGGTGCACGCCAACC
Source organism: uncultured Acidimicrobiaceae bacterium (assembly GCA_964443425.1). GTDB lineage: Bacteria > Actinomycetota > Acidimicrobiia > Spongiisociales > UBA5794 > CAYQEC01. Next base: position 2,775 of record CAYUDA010000191.1, on the reverse strand, counting down.
AGGCGGTGGCCGACCTGCTCGCTCGCCACGACATCGAAGTCGCCACCGGAAACCCTCCCGGTGTCAGCGCCGAAGATGTCCTGCACGGCACGACACCAGGCGGGGAGACGCCGCCCAATCGGGCCTACACCATCGACGGGATCTTCACCCATCCCGGCGACAGCTACGAGCCCACGTCGACCGCGCCCGTCTTGGCTCTGCCGTTGCTGATCCCGTGGGGCTCGACGTTCCAGTCGATGGAGTTCGCCCGCCGCCTCGCCCCGCGCCAGGTGGTTCCCATCCACGACTTCTATCTCGCCGGATCGGGGCGACAGTGGATCGCCGGCATGGCCACGCAAGTGCTGGCGCGGTTCGGGATCGAGTTGGTGAACCTGGAGTGGGGCGACAGCTACACGCTGTAGCGACCGGGGCCCGGCTTCCCGCCGGAGATCATCGAGCCAGCAGACTGGCCGCCCCCCACACCGTGATGACGAGGCCGACCGCGAAGAGCCACCAGACTCGGCCGGCCCGGAACTCCCCCTCCACCTTGGCGGGCCGCCGCCCGCGCCGGTGCTGCCAGATGGCGAATCCGTTGCCGAGCACCATGGCGCCGCCCACCGCCAGGATCATCTGGGCGAGCAGGGTGTCGAGGCCGAGGAGGTCGGTGACGTCCATTGCGGCCCTCACGCTAGGTGGCCGGCGACGCCGGCGGGGAATCGGCGGCGCGGTAGCCTTGCGGCGTCATGTCACGCCCGTGCCACGTGCTGCGCGTCTTCACCCGGGGGGACGAGGGTGGGAACCACCTCGGGGTCGTCAACGACGTCACCGGGCTCGACACCGCCACGATGCATCAGATCGCGGAGGACCTCGGGTTCTCCGAGACGATCTTCGTCGACTGGCGGGCCGGGGGAATGCCGCAGGTGCGCATCTTCACGCCGGTCGACGAGTTGCCCTTCGCCGGGCATCCGCTGGTCGGGGCCGCGTGGGCGCTCAACCGGATGGGTCCGGGCGGGGTGGACAGACTCACCTGCGGGATCGGGGAGGTACGGGTCCGCCTCGACGGTGACGTCACCTGGGTCGATGTCGCCCTGGATCCGGCGGCGGCGCGCCGCAGCGACGAGACCGAATGGGCCGCCGCGGCCGGGTTGCCACTCCCGGTCGAGGCGTGGCGGGTGGCGATGCCGAAGGACTACCGGCTGCTCGAGGTGCCGGCGGCGGCCGACGTGGCGGGGGCGGAACCGGAGATGACGGTGCTGGCCCGGCACTTCGGCACCATGGTCTACGCCCGGGAGGGGGATCGGGTTCGTGCCCGCTTCTTCGCCCCCGGCTCAGGTGTTGACGAGGACCCGGCGACTGGGAGCGCCGCGGTGGCCCTCGCCACCGCCCTCACGGTCGGCGGGGAGCCGGCAGGCGCCCTCGGCATCGACCAGGGCGCCGAGGTGGGCCATCCCAGCCACATCGAGCTGCGGTGGGGCGACGGTGTCGCCTCCATCGGGGGCACGGTGCGCCACGACGAGGTGCGCGACCTCGAGGTGTGAACGGGACCACGGAGTCCCGCGGGCAGCGTTCCGACGCGGCCGCCGGCGGCTACCTCGTATGACAAGCTCGGGCGCAGTGGGAGCAGCCGTCGACCTCGGTGTAGATGAGACCTGCGGCTGCGACCGCGCGGTGGCAATCCGCATGATCACCCAGCGGGATCCGATGATCTGGTCTGGGCAGCGTGGGGCAACCGGCCTCGAGGTTGTGCACTTCGTGCTCGCCGGTCGGTTGCGGAATGCTGTTGACGCAGTACTGCGACATGACCGATACCTCTCCTCGGGTCTCTGTCTGACAGTATCTGGTCGGCAGGTGGTGGTCAACCAGAGGATCGTCGGAGTCCACCCACCGCCGCGGGCAGGCCCTCGTCCGCTTCGAGTCGACGCGGCGGCCGAATTCCGCGACCATCCACGACACGTCGAGCTGGAACCGTCGCCATGACCGCACACGCCACCGCACCGGCCTCCTCGGCCAATCTGGGCCCGGGGTTCGATTGCCTCGCCCTCGCCCTCGAGCTGCGCTGCCACGTCGAGGCGGAGGTGAGCGACGAGTGGCTGCTCGACGAGTACGACACGGTGGTGCCCTTGCCGGCCGGGGACATGGTGCGGCGGGCGGTGGAGGCGGCGGTGGGGCGCCCGATGCGGCTCGCCATCCGCAACGAGGTGCCGCGCACCCGCGGCCTCGGGTCCAGCTCCGCCGTCACCGTCGCGGCGTCAGCCGCCGCGACGCGCGCCGTCGGTGAGGAGCCTTCCTCGTTCCGCCTCTTCGAGATCGTCGCCGAGCTGGAGGGGCACGGCGACAACGCAGCGGCCGCCACCTACGGCGGATTGGTGGTGGCGTCCGGTGGTACGGTCCGCCGCCTCACGCTGGCCCCCGAGCTGACCGTGATCGTTGGTATCCCCGAGCACCACCTCTCGACCCGCCAGGCGCGCGCCGCCCTGCCGCACGCAGTGCGGCTCAGCGCGGCGGCTCGCAGCGTGGCCCGCATGGCTTTCCTGATCGAAGGGCTCCGCACCGGGGATCCCGAGGCGCTGGCTGCCGCCGCCGGCGACGAGCTCCACGAGTCGTTGCGGTCCTCCCTGTCGCCCGTCACCGGGGAGATGATGGCCGCCGCCCGTGGGGCGGGAGCGCTGCACGCCGCCTGGAGCGGCGCCGGCCCCAGCACCATCGCCTTCACCACTGCCGGCACCCGTGACGAGGTGATCGCCGCCATGGCGGAGGTGGTGGGGGACACCGGCGAGGTGCGCGTCCTGCCCGTCG
>CAYUDA010000190.1:0-3622 GCA_964443425.1 uncultured Acidimicrobiaceae bacterium | reverse complement strand
CGCCGGGCTCCGGCTCGATGCGGGCCCAGTTGGTGCCGGTGTCCCACAGGCGGAGTGTCCCGAAGTCGACCGGGGGCCACGTCTCGTGGACCCCGAGCTTGTTGACATGCATCCCGAAGAACTGGTGGGGGATCGTGTCGTGGTCGACCACCGGGTCGGCGAGCGTCGCTTGGGTCACGTCCCGCAGCGCGGCGTCGTCGACGAACACGGCACCGGTCGTCTCGATCATCAGCGCAACCCGGCCCTCGGTCACGTCGGGGGTTTCGTCGTCGTCGTCCCCGAAGCCGCCGCGGATCACCACGTGCTGCCACTCCGACCCGAGCTGGACGGTGCGGCGAGCGCCGACCTCGTAGTCGGGCTGCCGGCCCTGGAGCACGAACACCACCGTCGCCTCCGTTTCGGCACGCAACCAGATCTCGGCCTCATAGACCCTCCCGGCGAAGAAGTCGTGCTCCTGGGCGAGGAGGGTGCCCCCGTCGCCGACTTCCCACACGTCGATGCGCTGGGCCCGCTCGCCGCCATGCACCGGGTCGTCGCTCTTCGACCAGTCGGCGCTGGCGGTTCCCCACGAGTTCTCGTACCAGCCGGAGGCGAGGCCGCCACCGCGCTCGAACCCGGGGTTGTCGAGGAGCTGGGGAGAAGCCTCCTCTCCGGCCGTCCCGAGGAGAGGCGCCAGCAGCAGGATGGCGAGGAAGAGCCGGGTCACGTTCGATCACCTCTCCGGTCTCGGGCCGGTGTGCTCCAGGATCGTAGATGGGTGCCGGGACTGCGGGGACCCGGTCGTACAATGCCGGCCATGGCCTTCCCCGACGGCGTCGCCGATTTCCGCTCCGATACCGCGACCCGCCCCACCGACGAGATGCGCCGGGCGATGGCGGCGGCCCCGGTCGGCGACGACGTCTACGGCGAAGACCCGACGGTGCGGGCCCTGGAGGAGGAATCGGCCGCGTTGCTCGGCAAGGAAGCCGCCCTGTATGTGCCATCCGGGACCATGGGCAACCAGCTCGCTCTCGGGATCCAGGCCCGTCCCGGTGAGGAGATCGTCTGCAGCGAGTGGGCCCACGTCCGCAACTACGAGCACGGCGCCGCCGGCGCCCTGTGGGGGGTGTCGATGCGCCCCGTCGCCACCGGCGACGGAGAGATGACGACGGCCCAGATCGGGGACCTGCTCGACCAGATGTCGTACCACCTGCCCCGCATCTCCCTGCTGGCGTGGGAGAACACCCACAACGTGTCGGGCGGAACGGTGGTGCCGGTGGAGATGATGGAGGCCGGCTCCGCCCTCGCCAGGGAACACGGGTTGGCGGTGCACCTCGACGGCGCCCGCATCTGGAACGCAGTGACCGCCTCCGGCGTCCCCGCCCCCCGCTACGCGGCCACCGCCGACACCGTCATGTTCTGCTTCTCGAAGGGCCTGGGCGGGCCCGTCGGGTCGGTGCTCACCGGGAGCGCCGAGCTGATGGCGGTGGCGCGCCGGCACCGTTCCCGCCTCGGGGGCGGGATGCGTCAGGCCGGGATCGTGGCGGCGGGAGCGGCGATCGCGTTGCGGGACCGGGAACGCCTCGCCGACGACCATGCGCTGGCCCGGTCACTGGGGGCTGCCCTGCGGGACCGCTTCCCGGAGGCGGTGGGCGAGGTGGCGACGAACATGGTGCTCGTCGCCGAGGCCGGCTTGCCGTGGCGGGCCTCCTCCTTCCAGGAGGCGCTGCGGGCGGAGGGGATCCTGGTGGGGTTCATCCGTCCCAGGATGCTGCGCTTCTGCACCCATCGTGACGTCGACGCTGGCGACGTGACCCGTGTCCTGGCGGTGGCCGACCGGCTCGGGTGACGCCGGTAACCGATCGGGGTGCCCTAGGGTCTCACTCCCGATGCGCTATGCCATCCTGTTCCCGGGACAGGGAAGCCAGTTCGTAGGTATGGGCGCCGATGTCCTCGCGGCACGGCCCGACCTGCTCGGAGACCGCGCCGACGAGGTGCTCGGCTGGTCGCTGCGCGCCGCCTGCACCGAAGGTCCCGAGGAGCGACTCACTGCCACCGACGTCGCGCAGCCCGCCCTCTTCGCCGTCTCCTACGCCCTGTGGGAGGCGTTGGCTGCGGCTGCGCCACCGCCGGTGGCGGCCGCAGGGCACTCCCTCGGCGAGTACACCGCCCTCGCCGCCGCCGGGGTGCTCTCGTTCGACGATGCATTGCGGTTGGTGGCGGCGCGGGGTGCCGCCATGGGACGGGCCGCCACGGCTCGCGACGGCGGCATGGCCGCCCTGCTCGGCGGCGACCTGGAGACGGCGCATACCGTGACTGCCCGGCGCCGCGCCGCGGGGGGCAGCCTGTGGGTCGCCAACGACAACGCCCCGGGCCAGGTCGTGGTGGCCGGCGCCGCGCCCGACGTGACCTGGATCTGTGCCGGGGCGCGGGACCTCGGGTTCCGGCGGGCGGTGCCGCTCAACGTGGCGGGGGCATTCCACACCCCCTTGATGCAGCCCGCCGCCGAGGAGCTGGCGACGGCTCTCGACGGCGCTCCGTTCGCCGACCCGGCCTTCCCGGTGTGGACCAACGTGGCCGCCCTTCCCGGTCAGGATCCCGCCGCCGACCTCGCCGCCCAGCTGGTGGGCCCGGTCCGGTTCCGGGAGAGCCTGGAGGCGATGGCGGCCGCCGGCGTCGATGCCTTCGTCCACGTTGGGCCGGGTGAGGTCACCGCGGGGATGGCGCGCCGCACCGTGCCCGACGCCACCGTGGTGACGGTGTCGTCCCTCGATGACGTCGCCCTTGCTGCGGAGACCGTGGCCATACAATGACAGACGACAGGGAAGGGACCTGATGCGCAGAGCCACGATCACCGGGTGGGGCAAGTACACGCCGCCGGCGGTGCTGACGAACGCCGACCTCGAAACGGTGATGGACACTTCCGACGAGTGGATCACCTCCCGCAGCGGGATCAAGGAGCGTCGCATCAGCCACGTCGGCACCGCCGACATGGCGGCCGCCGCAGGGCGGCACGCGGTCGCCGCCGCCGGCCTGGCGCCGGAGGACATCGATCTGGTGGTGGTGGCGACCTGCACCCCCGACCGGGCGGTCCCCTCGGTGGCGTCCTTCGTGCAGAAGAAGATGGGTCTCGTCAACGCCGGCAGCCTCGACATCAACGCCGCCTGCAGCGGCTTCGTCTACGGCCTGGCGGTGGTCAACGGCATGGTGGCCACCCGCACCGCTCACCGGGTCTTGCTGATCGGAGCGGAACGCCTCTCCGCCCACCTCGACCTCGACGACCGCTCCACTGCAGTGCTCTTCGGCGACGGCGCCGGCGCCGTGGTGCTGGAGCCCACCGACGGTTCCGACGGGGTGCTGGCGGTCAACACCCACGCCGACGGCACCCTCACCGAGATCCTGGCGATCACCGGGACGGGGACCGAGCGGGTGTTCGACCCGGATGCCACCGAGGCGATCCTGATGGAGGGGCGGGAGGTGTTCCGCCACGCCGTGACCCGGATGGGGGAGGCCGCCATCGAGGCGATCTCGGCCGCCGGCATGGGCATGGAAGACGTCGACCTGCTCATCACCCACCAGGCCAACATCCGCATCATCGACGCCACGGCGCGCCGCCTCGAGCTGGCGCCCGAGCAGGTCTACG
>CAYUDA010000189.1:0-3631 GCA_964443425.1 uncultured Acidimicrobiaceae bacterium | reverse complement strand
GTGCCCGGTCGACATCGAGATCCTCGACAAGATCCTCGACATGCGCCGCTACCTGGCGCTGATGGAGGCCCGCTTCCCGACCGAGCTCGGCAAGACCTTCGTCAGCATGGAGAACTCCTCGAACGTCTACGGCATGGCCCAGGGCACCCGCGGCGACTGGGTGAAGGAACTCGACTTCGAGGTCAAGCTGCTCGGCGAGCCCGGCGTCACCGCCGAGTACCTCTACTGGGTCGGCTGCGCCGGGTCCTTCGACGACCGCAACCGCAAGGTGACGATCTCCACCGCCCGCCTCCTCCACCAAGCCGGCGTCGACTTCGCCATCCTCGGCGCCCGGGAGCGCTGCACCGGCGACCCGGCCCGGCGCGCCGGCAACGAGTACCTGTTCCAGAGCCTCGCCCTGCAGAACATCGAGACGCTCAACGACCTCGGGGTGAGCAAGATCATCACCCAGTGCCCCCACTGCTTCAACACCCTCGCCAACGAGTACTCCCAGTTCGGCGGCGACTACGAGGTGGTCCACCACAGCGAGCTGCTCATGCAGCTCGTCACCGACGGCCGCATCACGCCCAAGCCGAACGGGTCCCGCATCGCCTACCACGACCCCTGCTACCTGGCCCGCCACAACGACGTGCTGGCGCCACCGCGGGCCATCGTCGACGCGGTGGGGGAACGGGTCGAGATGCCCCGCAGCGGCATGGAGTCGTTCTGCTGCGGCGCCGGCGGGGCCCGCATGTGGATGGAGGAGCCCACCGGCAAGAAGATCAACATCGAGCGCACCGAGGAGGCCGTGGCCACCGGGGTCGACGTCATCGCCACCGGGTGCCCCTTCTGCTTCGTCATGATGGACGACGGCGTCAAGGACCTCGGCGCCGACGAAACGGTGGCGGTCAAGGACCTGGCGGTGTTGCTGGCGGAGCAGGCGCTCGACTGACCGATCGCCGAGCCACCGTGAATCGCCGGGCCGCCGATTCAAGCAATGCGGCGTCGCTGCCGATAGGTTCCCGTTGACCAGAAGTTGGGGCGGCAAATGGCGTGTGCACACTGTGGAGCCGAAACGGGCCGGGACGATCTGTCCCGGTGCGAGGCGTGTGAGCAACGTCACGACTGGTTCGAGCTGATCGAGCTGTTGCAGGCCGGCGACGCGGCACCCGCTTCCGCCCTCGACGCCGCCCTCCCCGCCGATCCGTTCCGGGAACGCCTGACCGCCGCCGTCTGAGGCATCACCCCGCGCTCCGATCGCCACCGCTCGCACCGCGCCTCTACCCTGAGCAGAGGCGTTCAGGCCGCGGGGACGGAGCCGCCGTCTCGCCGCCTGGGCCCGATCCCGGAGGGAGCGTGCCATGCCCGAGACCCGAGCCCGATTCGAGAGGGCGGCTGCCGAAGTCCAGGAGCTGCCCCACCGACCCGACCCCGCCACCCTGCTCCGCCTCTATGCCCTCTACAAGCAGGCCGTCACCGGGGACGTCGCCGGCGACCGCCCCGCCGCCTTCGACTTCAAGGCAAGAGCGAAGTACGACGCCTGGGCGGCGATCCGGGGCACCAGCCCCGACGATGCGATGGAGGCGTACGCCGACCTCGTCGACGAGATCAAGGGGTAGCCGGTCGATGGGTCGTGCCCGGCTTGCCGCCACCCTGCCTCGCCGTCGGAGCGGGGAAGCGGCGTGAGCGGCGGAGGCTTCGATGCCGAGCTGCTCGCCGGCTTCGACACGATCGGGCTCACCACCCGGGGCCGCCGATCCGGCCGGACGACACGGACCGAGATCTGGTGGTGGCACCTCGACGGGCGTTTCATCGTCACCGGCACGCCCGGAACCCGCGACTGGTTCGCCAATGTGTCGGCCGACCCGGCGGTGACGATCCACACCCCGCTCGGCGACTACCCGGCCCGTGCCGAGGTCATCACCGATCCGGCATTTCGGCGCCGGGTGTTCACCGACCCGGCGACACGCTGGTACACCACCCAGGCGACCCTCGACGAACTCGTCGCCACCTCGCCCATGATCGAGATCCGGTTCGACGGCGCATACCGCGGAGACCCCGGCGACTCCCGTGCCGACCCGCCATTGGACAGGTAGCCTGTGAGCGCCCCACCGGAGAGTACGTGAAGCTCCTCGTCGCCACGCCCGAGTTCGCCCCGCTCGCCTCCACCGGCGGCCTTGGCAACGCCGTCGCCGGTCTCACCCAGGCGCTCCTGGAACGAGGCCACGAGGTGACCGTCGCCCTGCCTCACTACCCCACCATCGACGCTGCGCCGGCGCCGGGCACCGGTTCCTGGAGCCGGGTCGACGCCGACGGGATCGAGGTGATGGTGTACCGGGACGACGACGCCTTCTCCCGCCCCGGCCTGTACGGGCCGATCCCGGGCACCGCATACGACGACAACTGGTGGCGTTTCGGCCGGTTCTCGCTGGCGGTCGCCGACCTCGCCGGCGACTACGACCTGGTCCACCTCAACGACGCCCATGTCGGCCCGGTGACGCTGCTCACCTCCACCCCGACCGTGCTCACCCTCCACAACGCCGCCCACGCCGTGCTCGGGCCGCTGGTCGAGGTGGTCGAGCTGCTCGGAGTCGATCCTGCCCTGGCCGAGCCGGGCGCCGCCCTCGAGTGGTACGGCGAGGCCAGCTACCTCAAAGCGGGGATCGTCAGCGCCACCCGGGTGACCACGGTGAGCCCCACCCACGCCAAGGAACTCGCCGAAGACGCCACCTCCTTCGGGCTCGGCGGCCTCGTCCGATCCCTGCCGAACCCCATCGTCGGCATCCTCAACGGCATCTCCGCCTCCCGCTGGGACCCGGCCACCGACACCACCCTGCCGCAGGCCTACTCACCGGAGGATCTGAGTGGGCGCCGCGCCTGCCGGGCCGCCCTGCTGGCATGGACCGGCCTCGCCGACGGCGTCATCTTCGGCAACGTGGGGCGGATGTCGGCGCAGAAGGGCCTCCATCTCCTCGGTCCGGGCCTCGACGCCCTCGTCGACGAAGGGGTGCGTCTGGTGCTGATGGGCAACGGGGAGATCGACGAGATGGTCGACGGCTGGGTGGCGCGCCACCCACGGGCGGTGGTCCACGTTCCGTACGACGCCACCCGCTCCCGGCTCGTCTTCGCCGGGTCGGACGCCTACCTGATGCCGTCGGCGTTCGAGCCGAGCGGCCTCGGCCAGCTCTACGCCATGCGCTACGGAGCGCCGCCGGTGGCCCGCCTCACCGGAGGGCTGGTCGACTGCGTCATCGACATCGACGAGGACCTTGCCCGCGGCAACGGGCTCGGATTCCGTTCCTTCGGCTCGGCCACGGTGGCCAAGACGATGCGGCGGGCGATGCGCTACCGGGAGGGCTTCCCCGACCTGTGGGCCGCCATGCAACGCCGCGGCATGACCGCCGACTGGTCGTGGCAGGCCCGCGCCGCTGAATACGAGAAGGTGTTCACCGAGGCCCTCGCCGGCGCCTGACCGGGCCGCTCAACTCTCCGGTGGCGCCAGCTCCACCTCCACCGCAGGTTGCGGCGCTTCCGCCAACACCATGTCCTCGACGGTCCCGGCGGCGACCACGTCACCGAGAGCCGAGCGCAACGCCTCCAAGCGGGGGGCGGTGTCGTGCACCACCACCCGCTCGACCGGGGTCCGCAGCGA
>CAYUDA010000188.1:0-3660 GCA_964443425.1 uncultured Acidimicrobiaceae bacterium | reverse complement strand
CGGCCCCATCTTGCGGAGCTGCTGGAACTGCTCGAGGAAGTCCTCCAGGTCGAAGCTGGCGGTGCGCAGCTTCTCCGCCGCCGCCGCCGCCTGCTCCAGGTCGTAGGTCTCCTCCGCCTTCTCGATCAGGGTGAGCACGTCGCCCATACCGAGGATGCGGGACGCCATGCGGTCGGGGTGGAAGACGTCGAGGTCGTCGACGCCTTCCCCGACACCGACGAACTTGATGGGGCAGCCGGTGACCTCGCGGGCCGAGATCGCCGCCCCGCCCCGGGCGTCGCCGTCGAGCTTGGTCATCACGAGCCCGGTCAGCTCCGTGTAGTCCAGGAAGCCCTTGGCGACGTTGACTGCCTCCTGGCCGGTCATGGCGTCGACCACCAGCAGCACTTCGTCGGGGTCGGTGGCCTTGCGGACCGCCGCCAGCTCCTCCATCAGCTCATGGTCGATCTGGAGTCGGCCCGCGGTGTCGACGATGACCACGTTGTGCCCCTCCTGGCGGGCATGCTTCACGGCCGCTTTGGCGAGCTTGGGAGCCTTCGCCCTGCGGTCCACGTAGACGGGGACCGCGATCCGACGGCCCAGCGTCTCGAGCTGATCGATGGCGGCGGGGCGTCGCAGGTCGGCCGCCACCAGCAGCGGTCGCTTCCCCTTGGCTTTGAGCAGCCTGGCGAGCTTGGCGGCCGAGGTGGTCTTGCCCGAGCCCTGCAGGCCCGCCATCAGGATCACCAGGGGCGGGCTGTCGGCCCGGGCCAGCGGTGCCTCTGCCCCAAGGGTGGTGATCAGCTCGTCGTGAACGATCCTGATGACCTGCTGGCCCGGAGTGAGGCTCTTGGTGACCTCCGCCCCCACCGCCCGTTCCTTGACCCGGGCGAGGAAGGTCTTGACCACGGCGACGTTGACGTCGGCTTCCAGCAGCGCCAGACGCACCTCGCGCAGGGCGGCATCGACGTCGCCCTCCCCGAGCCGTCCCTTGGAACGGAGCCGGGAGAACACGTCGCCGAGGCGGGAACTGATGGCGTCGAACATGACCCGCAGTGTAGGGAACGCCGTTCGCCGGGCCGGCGCCGGGCACGGTTGGTAGCCTCCCCTTCCGGCGCTTCCACCGCCGTCCATCAGGAGGGACCCGCTGGCCGTCATCGACCCACTCGCCGCCGCCGACCGCCTCCTCGGTCCCTCCGACGCCGCCTCCTTCCGGGCCCGGGTCGCCGCGGCCCTCCCCCGTTTCGACGAGCTGCTCGCCGCCCTCTACGGCAACGGCCGGGACGTGGCGGTGCTGCGGGACACGCTGCTGGGGGCCGCCCTCCGCTCCCGGGCCGAGCGCAGCCCGGAGCTGCGGGTGCGTGACGCCGGCCGCCTCGCCGACCCGACCTGGTTCCAGCACCCGGGCCAGATCGGGTACGTCTGCTACGCCGACCGGTTCGCCGGGACCCTGACCGGGGTCGCCGACCACATCGACTACCTCGTCGAACTGGGTGTCACCTACCTGCACCTCATGCCGCTGCTCGCCCCCCGCCCCGGGCCCAACGACGGCGGCTACGCCGTCGCCGATTACGGAGCCGTCGATCCCCGCCTCGGCACCATCGACGACCTGGCGAACCTGGCCGGCGCCCTCCACCGGGCCGGGATGAGCCTGTGCATCGACGTCGTCGTCAACCACACCGCCCGGGAACACCCCTGGGCGCAGCGGGCACTCGCCGGCGATCCCGCCGCCCGCGCCTTCTACCACGTCTTCGACGACCGCACCCTCCCCGACCGCTACGAGCAGACGCTCCGCGAGGTGTTCCCCACCTTCGCCCCCGGCAACTTCACCTTCGTCCCCGAGATGAATGCCTGGGTGTGGACCACCTTCAACGGTTACCAGTGGGACCTGAATTACGGGAACCCGGCGGTACTGGTCGCCATGGCCGAGGCGATCCTCAACCTCTGCAACGTCGGGGTCGACGTGCTCCGCCTCGACGCCGTCCCGTTCCTGTGGAAACGGCTCGGCACCGACTGCGAGAACCAGCCCGAGGCGCACTGGATCCTGGAGCTGCTGCGATCGCTGGTGACGATGGCGGCGCCGGCGGTGGCGTTCAAGGCGGAGGCGATCGTGCCCCCCGAGCAGCTCGTCCAGTACCTCGGCGGCCACGAGGTGCCCCGCCACGAGTGCGACATCGCCTACCACAACCAGCTCATGGTGATGCTGTGGAGCAGCCTGGCGAGCCGGGACGGCCGCCTCGTCACCCACGCCCTGAGCCGAATGCGGCACCGCCCCCCGGCCACCACCTGGGTGACCTACGTGCGCTGCCACGACGACATCGGATGGGCCGTCTCCGACGAGGACGCCGCCGCCGTCGGCTGGGACGGCTGGTCCCACCGCAGCTTCCTCGTCGAGTTCTACGCCGGCGAGTTCCCCGGCTCCTTCGCCGACGGCGCCCGCTTCCAGGACAACCCCGCCATCGGCGACAGCCGCATCTCCGGCACCGCCGCCTCCCTGTGCGGTCTCGACCCGGCCGGCGACCCGGCCGGCGTCGAGGCGGCGATGCGGCGCCTGGTGCTGCTCTACGCCGTCGCCTTCTGCTACGACGGCATCCCCCTGGTGTACATGGGCGACGAGCTGGGCCTCCGCAACGACCTCGGCTACCTCGACGATCCCGACCGGGCCGCCGACAACCGCTGGATGCACCGCCCCGTGATGCCGTGGCAGGTGGCGGAACGCCGCCACCAGCCGGGCACGGTCGAGGCTCGCCTCTTCGGGTGGATGCAGCGCCTCGGCACGGTGCGGCGCCGGCTGGCGGCCCTCGACGCCGCCGCCCCGCCGCTGCCGCTGGCGGTGGACGACCCGCACCTGTTCGCCTTCACTCGCAGCCATCCCGGAGGGGAGCGGTTCCTGGCGGTCGCCAACTTCTCCGAACAGCCGGCGAGCTGCTCCGTCGCCGCCCTCCCCTTCGATCCCGGGGAAGCCACCCTGCTGCTCGGCGGCGACGAACCGCCGGTCCTCGGCGGCGGCTGCTTGACGCTCCCCGGGCTCGGTTTCGCCTGGTACGGATTCACCCCCGGTTCGGCAGCCAGGGCCGGCCCGTAGGTTGGTACCCTCGATCAGCCGCCGACCTGGAGGACCCATGAACCTCACCGTCATCGACCATCCCCTCACCCGGCACTACCTGTCGGTCCTGCGCGATGAGACCACCGCGGCCGAGGAGTTCCGGGCGGCGGCGCGGCGCCTCACCTACACCCTGGTGCTGGAGGCCACCAGCCGGCTCCCGCTCAACAAGACCCAGGTACGGACCCCGATGGAGCCGACCACCGGCTACGTGCTCGGCGAGGTGGTGGCGGTGGCGGTGCTGCGGGCCGGGCTCGGCATGCTGGAGGCGGTGCTCGACCTCATTCCCGAGGTGCACGTCGGCTTCGCCGGGGTGCAGCGCAACGAGCAGACCGCCGAGCCGATGGCCTACTACATCAACTTCCCCGACCTGGAGCACGCCTCGGTGCTCATCCTGGAGCCGATGCTCGCCACCGGCGGTTCGCTGTCGTGGGCAGTCGACCAGGTGAAGGCGGCCGGGGCCCGCGACATCACCGCCCTGTGCGTGGTGACCGCCCCCGACGGCGTCACCCGCATGTACCACGACCATCCCGACGTCCGCATCGTGGCGGCGGCCCACGACCGGGAGCTGAACGACG
>CAYUDA010000187.1:0-3708 GCA_964443425.1 uncultured Acidimicrobiaceae bacterium | reverse complement strand
GGGTGGACTCGAGCTGGTTGAGGCCGGCGATCAGCCACCGCATCGCGATCCGGGGGTGTTCCAACAGCACCGGCAGGAGCTTCTCTCGCTCCATCCGGAATGCAGTCACCGCCGCGATCGCCCGGGCCGACGAGAGGTAAGGGCGGTTCTGGAACATGGCGATGTCCCCGATGACGGCGCCGTCGGAGACGTGGGTGATGACCCGGCGCCCCTCCCGTCGGTTCCGGTACAGCTCCACCTGACCGCGCTGGATCACGAATGCCGCGTCGGCCTCGGTGCCCTCCTTGAACAGGTGCGTCCCCGGATACTTGTCGATGTACTGGCTGACCCCCGCCAGGGCGGTGAGATCGTCGTTCGTCAACGGCAAGTAGTCGGCGTGGCCGAACGAGCGCGCCAGCCACGCGACATGCTGCTCTGCGTTGTCCATAGGCTCCCTTCCTGCCCGAGACAACGCCGTCGGAGTCCCGACTCTTCCCCAAAATCGTCACCGACGCGACAGTGCCGCGAGTCGGTCCGGGATCAGTCGACGACGGCGAGCCGGATACGCCGGAACCCCTTGCCTTTCGACTCCACCTTCACGATCTCGATTCGCCCCACTTCCGAGGTCGAGTCGACGTGAGTACCGCCGTCGGCCTGGCGGTCGAGGCCGACGATGTCGACCACCCGCACCTCCCGCAGGCTGGGCGGGAGCAGGCTCACCTTGGTGCGGATCAGGCTCGGATCCTGGTCGGCCTCCTCCCGCGGCAGGAAGCTGACCTCCACCGGGAGCGCCGCCGCCAGCTGCCGGTTCAGTTCCTCCTGGAGCGGTGCCCTGTCTTCCGGATCCCACTGCGGCAGCTCGAAATCGAGGCGGCCTTCGCCGGGCTTCATGTTGCCACCGGTGACCGGGCTCTGGTAGCGAGCCCACACCACGCCGCAGAGCGCATGCATGGCGGTGTGGGTACGCATCAGCCGGTATCGCCGCTCCCAGTCGACCACGCCGCGCACTTCGGTGCCGCGGGGAGGCAGTTCCCCGTCGAGCCAGTGCCACACCTCGGAACCGTGGGACTCGACCCGCACCACCTCGAGACGGTCGTCGCCGATCCACAGCGCTCCGACGTCATGGGGCTGGCCGCCGCCGCCCGGATAGAACACGGTGCGGTCCAGCAACACCCGCCCGTCGTCTCTGTCGACCTCGACGATGGAGGCGTGCACCTCACGGGCGTAGGCGTCGGTCGAGTAGATGCGGTCGGTCACGGCAGCCTCCGGAGTCGATCTTCCCCGACACTAGAGGCTCACACCGGCGACGTCGGTGTCTCCCCCCGGCCGGGATGCGGCGCGGGTTCGTCGCGGGAACGGGAGGTGTGGGCGATCAGGATCGGGTACCCGATGGCGACCACCGCGGCGAACATGAACCACTGGATGGCGTAGCTGAAGTGGTTGCGTTCGGTCTGTTCAGGCGGCGGCACCGGCTGGGGACTCCCGGTGGCCTGGGGCGGGTCCTGGCTCTGCAGCTCGGCGTAGACCGGCGCCAGGTCGAGCCTGCTCTGCTGCTGGAGGCGGGCGAGGTCGACCCGGGCGATGCGGGCGAGCACTCCCTCGGGGGGATCGACGGGACCGAACCGGCCCCGCACCTGGGTCTTGCGGATGATGCCGATCACTTCGACTCGACCCGCCGGAGGTTCGGCGCCGGCGACGGGCGGGTCGGTAGCGTCGATCGGGACCCAGCCGCGATCGACGAAGACGGCAGTGCCGTCATCGAGCAGCAGCGGTGTCAGGACGTGATGCCCCGAGATCCCGTCGAAGGAGCGGGAGCGAAGCACCACCTCCTCGTCGAGGACGTAGCTCCCGTCGAGGCGGACCATGCGGTACTCGAGCTCATCCGGATCGTCGCCGTACTGTGCCACCAAGTCGTCCCACGCCACGGGAGCCGACGTGAGTCGCGTCTCCAGGAGGCGGTTGAGGTCCTTGCGCTCGTCGAGGCGCCGCAGCTGCCACAACCCCAGGTTCACGAACGCCACGATGGCGACCAGGGCGAGCACGTGACCGGCCAGCCACTTGGGGCGAACCAGGAAGGCGAAGCTGCGGGTCGGACGGTCCATCGGGGCGATGGTATCGGGTTCGTCGCACCACGTCGCCGCCGCCGACGCCACGTCGCCGCCGCGGCCGACTGGCCGTGATCGCTGCCGGCACCGGTGGGTAGGCTGACCCGATGCGCCTCTACCTGGTGCGACATGCGGTGACGGGCGAGACGGACAAGACGCTCAGCGGACGCCTCCCCGGGATCCCGCTCTCGGCGGCGGGCCGAGCCATGGCGGCAGCCGTCGCCGAACAGCTCGCGTCGCGTCCGGTGGAGGCGGTCTACTGTTCGCCGATCCGCCGCTGCCGGGAGACCGCCCGCATCCTGGGTCGCTCCTGGGGGCTGCAGCCGACCACGGTGCCGGGCCTGGTGGAGGCCGACTACGGGCGCTGGAGTGGCCGCAGCCTCACGAGCCTGGCCCGCCTCAAAGCATGGGAGCGCCTCATGGCGGCACCGGCCCGCTTCCGCTTCCCCGATGGGGAAACGCTCGAGGAGGTGCGGGTCCGCGCAGTGGCCGCGGTCGAGGCCTTGGCGGACCGGCATCCTGGCGCCGAGGTGACGGCGGTGACCCACGCCGACGTGGTGCGGGTGCTCCTCGGCCACTACCTCGGGGCACCCCTCGACCTCATCCATCGTCTCCACGTGCGTCCCGCCGGGGTGTCGGTGGTGGAACTGGGCCGTGACGGCACGGTGCGGGTCCCGGTGGTCAACGCGGGCCCGTGGCCGGAGGCGCCCTGATGGCCCTCAGCGCCGAAGGGTTCGTGGCGGGAGCAATCGGTGAACCAGGCCAGCGTGTCTTCCTGCTGCAGTTCACCGTCGACGGTGTGTCGGCCTGGTACCTGTTGGAGAAGGCCCAGGTGGCGGCACTCGCCACCGAGACTGCCTCGCTGCTGCTCTCCGCCGGACTGGCCGGCGCCGGGGGTTCGATGGAGCCTCCCGAGCTGGGGGAACCGGCCCGCATCGCATTCCGGGTGTCCGAGATCGGGTTGGTCTTCGACGCCGAGGACGGGGTTGCCACCGTGCTGCTCACCCCAACCGATGGCGACGTGGAACCGGTTGCCTACCGGCTCTCGCCGGCCCAGCTCGACGCCGGCGCCCGTGCTGGTGGCGAGGCGGTGCTCAAGGGGCGTCCTCGGTGTCCCCGCTGTGGATTGGCCATCGATCCGGAGGGCCATCACTGCCCCGCGACGAACGGCGACCTACGCCATCACCGGCCGTGACGAGATGACGGCGTCGTGGAACCCGGCCGTCACGGAGCTGGTGGGGCGTTTCGCGGCGGCGTCGAACGCCACCTTGCTCGCCACCACCGGGGACGGCGAGCTGGTGGTGTACAAGCCGGCGCGAGGCGAACGGCCACTGTGGGACTTCCCCCGCGAGTCGCTGGCGTGGCGGGAGGTGCTCACCTACCGGGTCAGCGCCGCCCTCGGCTTCGACCTGGTGCCGGAGACGACGATCGGCGACGGTCCCCTCGGCCCGGGATCGATCCAACGCTTCGTGGAGCACGACGCCACCTACGACCCCCTGGCCGACGTGCGCGCCGCCGATCCGCGGCTCTGGCCGTGCGCCGTGCTCGACGTCGTCTGCAACAACGCCGACCGCAAGCTGGGCCACATCCTCCGTGACGAAGCCGGCGGGCTCCATGCCATCGA
>CAYUDA010000186.1:0-3739 GCA_964443425.1 uncultured Acidimicrobiaceae bacterium | reverse complement strand
AAAGAGAAGCGCACCGCCCAGCAGAAAGTGCGGCCGGCTCAGTTTCACGAACGCCAAGAGAGGACCCATCCAGGGATTGTCGCACTTCGTACCCGCCGGACGCTCAAACCAACCCGGCCGCCCCCCGTACGAGCACGCTTGGTGCCTTGCGACGGCTCTACTTCTCTGAGTACCAGACGGCGAGCGCCAGATGTTGCCAAACGGCGGTCGGTTCGGATAAGTGGTTTGTGTGCTCGATGACGATGTTTGGATGATCGGCGAGCCAGGCGTTCACATCCGCTTCAAGAGTGTCCAAGCTTGGCTTCCGGTTGCTTGCCTGCATCGAAAACAGCTTGATCTTCACGGTCGTCCTTCGATGGGATGAGATTCATGCTAGGTCGCCGGGCGCCTCTGCTCCACCACCGAAGCCAACCGCGACGGTCGGATTGGAGTCGAGCAAAGAAGCCCGAGGGCATCCGGCGGGCACCGACGCCCGAACCCAATCTGCCGCGCCCCCCAGCCCGCGAACGCGCCGAGACCCCCGCCGCGGCGGGGGTCTCTTGGTAGCCCCGAGCAGATTCGAACTGCCGTTACCGCCTTGAGAGGGCGGCGTCCTAGGCCGCTAGACGACGGGGCCGTGAATGACTCGATTGTAGAGCCGGAGCTCGGGGGGGAGGACTCGAACCCCCAATGACAGGACCAGAACCTGCTGTGTTGCCAATTACACCACCCCCGAATGGGTGCCGGGGCAGGATACGAAACCCTTCCCGATAAGACAACCCCGGCCGGCGGCGGCTCATGCCAGCCGCTGCATCGCCTCCCGCAGCCTCGCCAGGGTGCGTTCCCTCCCCAGGGCATGGATCGATTCGAACAGCGGCGGGCTCACCGCCGACCCCGTGATCGCCACCCGCACCGGCTGCAGACCCTCCCGAGCCGACAGGTCGAGGGTCCCCAACATGCCTCGCAACGTCGCCTCGATCCGCCCCGGCGTCCAGTCCTCCAGCTCCTCGAGCAACGTGGCAGTGGCGGCCACCGCCGCCGCGGCGTTCCGGTTGGTCATGACCCGCTCCCAGGAGCCCTCGGCGAAGTCGACGTCGCCGAAGAGGAACCCCACCTGCGACGGCACCTCGGTCAGCAGCTTGGCCCGCTCCTGCACCAGCGGGGCGATGTCCTCGAAGGCGGCCCGCTCCGCGACGTCGAGGGAGCGCTCCAGCTCGGCCTCCACCACCGACACCGCCCGTGTCACGAACTCGGCGGCGGGCAGGTCCCGGATGTAGACGCCGTTGAGCCACTCCAGCTTGTCGGTGTCGAAGATCGCCGGGTTGCGCGACACGGAGGAGAGGTCGAAGCGCCCGATCATCTCCTCCAACGCCACCACCGTCTCGTCGTCGCCGGGCGACCAGCCGAGCAGGGCCAGGTAGTTCACGACCGCCTCCGGCAGGTAGCCCCCATCCCGGTACGCCCGCAGCGAGGTGTGGCCGTGCCGTTTCGAGAGCTTCTTGCCGTCCGGGCCCAGCAGCAGCGACAGGTGGGCGTAGGTTGCGGTCTCGGCGCCCATCGCCCGAGTCAGCAGGATGTGCTTGGGGGTCGACGACAGCAGGTCCTCGCCCCGGATCACGTGGGTGATGCCGTAGTCGACGTCGTCGACGGTGCTGGCGAGGTGGTAGGTGGGGGTCCCGTCGGAGCGGAGGATCACGAAGTCGTCGACCTGGATGTGGTCGAAGTGGACCTCGCCCCGCACCACGTCGTCGACCACCGTCTCACCCGGCCGGGGAATGGCGAAGCGCACCGTGGCCGGCTCCCCGGCGTCGACCCGCCGTTGCGCCTCGGCGCCGTCGACCCGGTGGCGGCCGTCGTAGGCAGGCGACGTGCCTGCGGCCCGGGCCTCGTGGCGGAACTCGTCGAGCTGCTCGGCGGTCACGAAGCTGTAGTAGGCCTTCCCCTCGTCGACGAGGCGGAGCGCCACCTCCCGGTAGCGCTCGATCCGGTCGCTCTGGTAGTAGGTGCCGTGCGGGCCGCCCGTCTCGATGCCTTCGTCCCACTCCAGGCCGAGCCAGCGCAGCCCGGCGATGATGTCCTCCTGGAACTCGGCGGTGCTGCGCTCCCGATCGGTGTCGTCGCTGCGCAGGATGAACGACCCGCCCCGGCCGCGGGCGAACAGGTAGTTGTAGAGGGCGGTGCGCGCCCCCCCGACGTGGAGGTGTCCGGTGGGCGACGGGGCGAAACGGACCCGCACCGTCATCGGCTCAGCACCGGATTCACCAGCACCCCCACCCCCTCCACCTCCACCTCGACGGTGTCGCCGGGAACGATCGGGCCCACCCCCGACGGGGTCCCGGTGAGGATCACGTCGCCGGGGAGCAGGGTCATGATGCGGCTGATGAACGCCACCAGCTCGCTCACCCCGAACACCAGGTCGCTGGTGGAACCGGCCTGGCGCACGTCGCCGTTGACCCGGCACATCACCGACAGGCCCTCGAGTGGATCCAGCTCGGTGTCGATGGCGGGACCGAGCGGACAGAACGTGTCGAACCCCTTCGACCGAGTCCACTGCCCGTCGCTCGCCTGCAGGTCGCGGGCGGTGACGTCGTTGGCGGCGGTGTAGCCGAGGATGTGGGCGCCGGCGTCCTCGATGGCGACGTTGCGGGTGACGGTTCCGATCACCACCGCCAGCTCCCCCTCGTGGTGCACCTCCTTCGACTCGGCCGGGACCCGGATCGGCTGCAGCGGCCCGATCACGGCGGTGGGGGGCTTGAGGAACAACAGCGGAGCCTCCGGAAGCGGTCCGCCCATCTCGGAGGCATGGTCGACGTAGTTCTTGCCGACCCCGACCACCTTGGTAGGGATCACGGGGGCGAGGAGGCGGGCCTGCTGCCAGTCGACCACGGTCTCGGTGGGTTCCCACGCCACGAACGGCGTCCCGCGGTGGAGGCGGATGCCCTCCGGCTCCACCGAGCCGTAGGTGATGTCGTCGACGTCGGTGTTGACCCGGACGATCTTCATGGGTTCCTCTCGCGGGTGGTCACTCAGCGGCCGAGCCGCCACTCCCCCGCCGCCGTAGCGGCCCTCAGTTCGTCGGGGGTGGTCCGTAGCCGGTCCACCGGCACCGCCGCCACCAGGGCACGGGCCTGGGCCGCGTCGTGGCTGAGCCCGGGGAGCCGTTTCGCCCGCTCGGCGGCGAGGGCGTCGATCGTCTCGGCGGGAATGCCGTCGGGCGCCAGGCCCAGCACCAGCAGGGCGACGTCGATGTCCTGGGAGATCGGGGACCGCTCCAACGCCGAGGCGCGCGCCCCGGCGAGCGCCAGCACCGCGGCGTCGACGTTGCCGCGGTGCTCGCCCGCTCCGAGAGCGATCTGGCGGGACTTCAGCAGCCGCAGCACGTAGCCGGTGTCGGGGCCGGTGGTGCCGAAGCTTCCTCCCCACGGCACGTCGTCCGGCGACGCCATGTCCCCGGGCCGGTCCGGCCTCCAGCGCCGGGACGGCGCCGGCTTGGGACGCGGCCGGGGAAGGTCGGAGATCTCGAGTTCGATGTTCGGCTGTTGGCCCACGCGTTCCTGCCTCTGGACGGTTACGAACCGGCGGCCATCGTACCGCTCAGACGAACTCGAGCCATTCCCGGTGACTGTCGATCTTGCCGCTGACGGCGTCGGCGAACAGCTCCTGGGCGCGGCGTGTCACCGGGCCGGGGATCCCGTCGCCGACGGCGCGGTCGTCGACCTCCCGCACCGGCGTCACCTCGGCGGCGGTGCCGGTGAGGAAC
>CAYUDA010000185.1:0-3747 GCA_964443425.1 uncultured Acidimicrobiaceae bacterium | reverse complement strand
CGGATTTCGCGTTCCTGACCCGATCGACGATCGAGACCAGCGAGACCATCGATTGGGAGGACGGCAACACCTACCCACTGGCCCGGGTCGAGATCTCGAGTGCCAGCCATCCGTTCTACACCGGCAAGCAGATCCTGGTGGACTCCGGAGGCCGGGTGGAGCGTTTCCGCCGCCGCTACGCCAAGGTGGGCGTCGATACCGAACGCACTGCCGCCAAGGCGAGCGACGCCACATCCCCGGAGGAGTGACGTGAGCCGCCCACCGGGTGCCACCGTGGGCGGACAGGCCGTTATCGAAGGGGTCATGATGCGGGCCCCGACGGCGTGGGCCGTCGCGGTGCGCCGTCCCGACGGAATCATCGAAGCGCAGCGCAACGAGCTGCCCCGCCTCAGTGAACGATCCCCGCTGGCCCGGTTCCCGTTCGTCCGCGGGATCCTGGTCCTCATCGAATCTTTGACCCTCGGCTTCCGTGCCCTGTCCTGGTCCGCCCAGAAGTCCGGGGAGGAAGAGGAGGAGGTCACCCGGCGTCAGGCCATCGTCACCATGGTGGTGGCCGTGGTGCTCGCCGTCGCCGTGTTCGTGGTGGTCCCGGTGGTCGCCGCCCACTGGCTGCGCCGGTTCGTCGGGGACTCGTCACTGGCGTTCGTGCTCATCGACGGGACCCTCCGGATGGGTCTCATCGTGCTCTACATCTGGGCGATCTCCCGGGCCGAGGACATCCAGCGAGTGTTCCAGTACCACGGCGCCGAGCACATGACGATCCACGCCTACGAGGCGGGTGATCCGCTCACGGTGGCCAACGTGGCGCGCTACAGCCCGCGCCACCCTCGCTGCGGCACCTCGTTCATCCTCATCGTCGGCATGGTGGCCTTCGTGCTGTTTCTCGCCCTGGCGCCGCTGCCCTTCCTGTGGCAGGTGGTCTCCCGCCTGCTGCTGCTCCCGGTCATTGCCGGACTCTCGTACGAAGTTCTCCGCCTCGGCTCCAAGCAGGCATGGATGGCCTGGGCCAACCGGCCCGGAATGTGGCTGCAGGCGATCACCACCAGCCAGCCGGAGGATCCGATGATGGAGGTGGCGATCGCCAGCCTGCTGGCAGCCCTCGATGAGGACGAGCTGGCGGCGCTGCGAAGCCGTGGCCCGGTGGAGGCGGCGGCGCTGCTCGCCGAGTACGACCCGCCACTCCCGGGTTCGCCGCCGGGGGACTCCGCCGAGCCGCCCGTGGCGGTCGAGGGGGCGCCCGGCGATGGATGAGCGGCTCGTCGGCAAGCTCGAGGAGATCGAGCGGGCCTACGCCGAGACCCTCACCCAGCTTGCCGACCCGGAGGTGCTCGCCGACCAGGACCACTATCGGGAAGCTTCGATCCGGCACGCTCAGCTCAAGCCGGTGGTCGACGCCTTCCAGCGGTACCAGGCCGGGATCAAGGAGCTGGCCGAGGCCGAGGAACTGGTCGCCGAGGAAGACGACCCGGAGATGCGTGGCTACCTGGAGACGGTGGGACGGGAGCAGCGAGAGGAGCTGGGCCGCCTCGAACTGGCGCTGAGGTCGATGTTGGTGCCCCGCGATCCCAGCGACGAGAAGGACGTCATCGTCGAGTTGCGGGCAGCCGCCGGGGGGGAGGAGGCGGCGTTGTGGGCTGCCGACCTGTACCGCATGTTCGAGCGCTTCGCCGAGCGTCACGACTGGACGATCGAACCGATCGGCTCGTCGCCCACCGACGGCGGCGGGCTCAAGGAGGCCACCTTCGCCGTGAAGGGCAAGGGCGCCTACTCCCACCTGAAGTGGGAGGCGGGGCCGCACCGGGTGCAAAGGGTCCCCAAGACCGAGTCGCAGGGCCGCGTCCACACCTCGATCGCCACCGTGGCGGTGCTCCCCGAAGTGGAGGACGTCGAGGTCGACATCCAGGACGGTGACCTCGAGATCGAGACGATGCGGTCGCAGGGTCCGGGCGGGCAGTCGGTCAACACCACCGACTCGGCGGTGCGGATCACGCACAAGCCGTCCGGCATCGTCGTGTCCTGCCAGGACGAGAAGTCACAGCTCCAGAACAAGCTGAAGGCGCTGCGGGTGCTGCGGGCCCGCCTCTACCAGCGGCAGCTCGCCGAGCAGCTCGGGGAGCGCTCCGAGGCGCGCAAGGCCCAGGTGGGGAGCGGGGAGCGGGCCGAGAAGATCCGCACCTACAACTTCAAGGAGAACCGGGTGACCGATCACCGGGTGGGGGTCACCAGCCACTCCCTTCCCGAGGTCCTCGACGGCGACCTCGACGAGTTCCACCTCGCCCTCAACGCCCGCGATGCCGCCGAGCGGCTCGCCGAGGATTTCTGAGTTCGGCGACCGCCACCTGCGGCGTACCCTTCCCGTCATGGTCGCCCCCTCCACCTTGCTCGCCGAGTCGGGCCTGCCCCGCCACGAATCGGAGCGGCTGCTGCAGGCGGTGACCGGGCGCAGCCGGATGGCGCTGCTCGGCGGCGAGGTCTCCGAGGAGGAGGCCGTCGAGTTCGGCCGGCTCGCCGCGGCGCGGCGCAGCGGCGAGCCGCTCCAGTACCTCGAGGGATCGGTGCAGTTCGGTCCCCTCGAACTGGCGGCGGATCGGCGTGCCCTCATCCCGCGTCCCGAGACCGAGCAGCTCTGGGAGCTGGCGGTGAAGGCGCTGGAGGGGACGCCGGCCCCGGTCGTCGTCGATCTCTGCACCGGGAGCGGCAACCTGGCGCTGGCGCTGCAGCACGCCTTCCCCGACGCCGTGGTGTATGCCACCGACATCTCGGCGGCGGCGCTCGAGCTGGCAGGGGAGAACGCGACCCGCACCGGGCTGAGGGGGGTGCATCTGCTCCACGGCGACCTGTTCTCGCCGTTGCCGCAGCATCTGATGGGTCGGGTCGACCTGGTGATCGCCAACCCTCCGTACCTGGCGGCCGCCGAGTTCGCCGGGCTGCCGGGCGACGTCCGGGACCACGAGCCGCCCGGCGCCCTGGTGGCCGGTGAGACCGGCGACGAGGTGCTGGCCCTCATCGCCGCCTCCGCAGGGGAGTGGCTGCGACCCGGTGGCGTCGTCATGTGCGAGATCAGCGAGTTCGGGTCGGAGCGGGCGAGGGAGCTGTTCGCCGCCTACCGGGCCGAGATCAGGAACGACCTTGCCGGGCGTGCCCGCTTCGTGATCGGAACACTCTCCGATTCAGGCGCGGACGGCGACTAACTTGGAGGAGGACAGCGGCTCTCGGTCCGAGGAGACGACATGAGTTTGGAGGAAGCGGTCGCCGCCCTCAAGCGGGGTGAGATCGTGGGAGTCCCGACGGACACCCTGTACGGCCTGGCCGCCGACCCGTTCCGACAGGACGCCTTGGAGACGATCTTCACGCTGAAGGGGCGTCCCGGTGGCAAACCGTTGGCGATCCTGGTCGCTTCGATCGAGCAGGGCATGACGCTGGCGTCCTTTTCCGACCGCGCCCTCGACCTGGCGGAGCGGCACTGGCCGGGCGCCCTCACCTTGGTGCTGCCCCGTCTCGACACCGCCCCCACCTGGCTCGGCCACTCCGAGCGGCGCACCGTAGGCCTGCGCTGCCCCAAGCACCCGGTTGCGCTCGATCTGCTGGAGGCGTCGGGGCCGCTCGCGGTCACCTCCGCCAACGTCACCGGCCAGGCCTCCGCCGTCGACGACGTCGAGGCACGAGCCCTCTTCGGCGACAGCGTATCGGTCTACCTGGAAGGCGAGGCGCCCGCCGGGCAGGCCTCGACCATCATCGACCTCACCG
>CAYUDA010000184.1:0-3750 GCA_964443425.1 uncultured Acidimicrobiaceae bacterium | reverse complement strand
CTCCGCCTTCAGCCCGGTGGAGATCATCGCCGACGCCGAGCTGGCCCGCACCGAGGGCCTCGAACCGATCGTGCCCGGGGCCGCCATCGTCACCACGGGGCCCATCGGCGGCGGGGACGGCCAGGCCACCGTCGACATGGCGCTGTGGTGCGGTGGGCTGTGCGCGATCTGGCTCACGTACGGCGCCGATCTCACCGACGCCGGCTGGATCATCACCGGACCGGTCGGGCCGATCGCCGTCTCCTGACGGCGTCACGGGTCGTGGCGGCGGGTAGGGTTGCCGCGCCGATGGAACGTGACGCCGCCGAAACCGGAGCCTTCGACCAGTACCTGGCCCGACTGGGCCCGCAGCTCGACACCTTCCTCCGCTTCGAAGGAACCGACGCGGTGGAGCGCCGCGACGCCTGGACCGCCGCCCTCAGCGGACCCCTCCCGGAGGTCGGCGTCGGCGCCGGCGCCGTCGCCGACGAGTTGGAACGCACCCTCATCCCCAACGGCGCCGCCATGTCGAATCCCCGCTTCTACGGCTGGATCACCACCGGCCCCAGCACCATCGCCACCGTGGTGGCCGCCGCCTCCATGGTCGCCGCCCCGCAGCGCTACACCATCACCGCCTTCAACCACGTCGAGGAGCTGTCCCTCGAATGGCTCGCCCAACTCTGCGGGCTGCGGGAGGGCATGCGGGGCGTCTACAGCAGCGGCGGCTCGGTCGCCAACCTGATCGCCCTCGGCGCCGCCCGCCAATTCGCCTTCGAACAGCGCGGCGTCGACCCCGCCGCCGACGGCATCGGCACCGCCCAGGTCGCGGTCTACACCTCGGCGGAGGCGCACCACAGCGTGCACCGCTCCGCCGCGGTGCTCGGGCTCGGCAGGGCCGCGGTGCGGGAGGTCCCGGTCGACGATCGCCAGCGCATGGACGTCGCCGCCCTCGCCGCCATGATCGAAGCCGACGTGGCGGCCGGGATCGTCCCGGTGGCGGTAGTGGCCGCCGCCGGCACCACCAACACCGGCGCAATCGACCCGCTCCGGGCCGCCGGGGAGATCGCCCGCCGCCACGGCATCTGGTTCCACGTCGACGGCGCCTACGGGCTGGTCGGAATCCTCGACGAACGGGTCGCCCCCCTCTACGACGGCCTGGAGCTGGCCGACTCGGCCATCGTCGACCCGCACAAGTGGATGGGAGCGCCGGTGGGCATCGCCGCCACCTTCGTGCGGGACCGCGCCCTGCTGCACCGCGCCTTCACCCAGGGGCCGTCGGACTACCTGGAGGGTGCCTTCGTCTCCCCCGAGGACGTCGAGACCTCGGTCGACAGCATGGGGATCCCCTACGGCGATCTCGGCGTCGAGCTGTCGGCTCCGAGCCGCGGCGTGGTGGTGTGGGGCATCCTTCGGGAGATCGGCGCCGCCGGGATGACGGCCCGGGTCCGCCGCCACAACGACTTCGCCCGGCTCGTCGCCGACCGGGCGCGGCTACATCCCCGTCTCGAGGTGCTGACCGAGCCGGTGCTGTCGATCTGCTGCTTCCGCTACACCGCCCCCGCCATCGACGATCTCGACGCCTTCAACTCGCAGCTGCTGCGCCGCCTGGTGCGCGAGACCGACCACGTTCCCAGCTCGACGGTGGTGAACGGCAGCTTCGCCATCCGCCCCTGCTTCCTCAGCCCCCGCACCACCGAGGCCGACGTCGCCGACCTGGTGGAGGCCGTGATCGCCATCGGCGACGACCTGCGGGAGCGCTAGCGGCCCAGGCCCCGGCGCTCATCCCGGAGAACGTCAGCGATGCCTGGCCGCGTGAGGATTGGGCGCGCGGGCTCAGCGGGTCGACTGCTTCCGACGGTTGGTCGATCGGCGACGAGACGAAGAGGACGAACTACGCGAGTTCGGCGGCGCGCATGTTCTCTTCCAGATGCGCGACCGAAGATGTAGCCGGGATCGGCAACATCACCGGTGAGTGGCGGAGCAGCCAGACGAGGTCATCGACCGGGGCGGTGGCCAAGGCCGAGCTCGCCCAGAGAGGTGACCAGGGGATGAAGGGGATGCCGCGCTGTTCGCAGGCGTGGAGAACGTCTTCGGAGTGAGTGTCGGCGCTGCCGTAGCGATTCTGGACCGAGGCCACCTTCACGACCTCTTCGGCGCGCTCGAGCTCGTCGAGCGAGAAGTTCGAGACGCCGATGAAGCGGATCTTGCCCTCTGCCTGCAACTCGGCGAGCGCACCCAGCGACTCCTCCAGCGGCACGTTCGGATCGATGGTGTGGAGCTGGTAGAGGTCGATCTGCTCCAGACGCAGACGCCGCAGCGAGCGCTCGCAGGCCTCGCGCAGATGCTCGCGCCGTCCATTCGCTGTCCAGCGATCCGGGCCGGGTCTGGTGAAGCCGCCCTTGGTTGCGATCACGAGCCCATCCGGATACGGATACAGAGCCTCCGCGATCAACTCCTCGCTCACCTCGGGTCCGTATGAATCGGCCGTGTCGATCAACTCGACGCCGAGCTCGACAGCGCGACGAAGAACCCGTATCGCCTCGATCGGACTCGCCGCTGGGCCCCAGACTCCCGGCCCGACGATCCGCATCGCGCCGTATCCGAGCCGCGAGACCTCGAGCCGGCCTCCGATTGCGATCTTCCCTGCCGTCATCTCGCGCCACAGGATACCGAGGCGAGGCGGGCGCTTCCTCGGCCCCCGCACCACTTACGACGACGACGCCGTCACTCCCCCGATCCAACCTCGATGCCGTCGCGTGCCATCATCTCGGTGACGTCCGCCGCGGTCGGGGGATAGCGGATGCCGTCCCACTCGGGATGCTCCTCGGCGCGAGACGCGGCCTGCATGGCGAGGAACTCGTCGAGGGACAGCTCCTCCCGGCCAACCTCGTTGCGTCCGAGACGGACCACGGTGCCGGTGCCGGTGACGTGCCACACCCCGTTGCTGCCCCCCACCGGCTGGACGGCGTCGATGGGGCCCTCCCGCATCAGGAAGGCGGCGCGGTTCACCAGCAGCACCACCTCCTCTCCCACCTGGAACGACCCTCCGGCGTCCCCGTCCGGGGCGAGCACCGTCAGCACGAGCCCGGCGTGGAGATCGAGCCCATCGTCGCGGAGCACCTCGGCCGGCCGCAGGTCGACCTCCCGGTAGGTGCCCGGCTCCGTGACGTCGTCGACGGTCGCCCGCCACTCCTCGCCGCTCGCCTGGTTCCAGAAAGGACCGCGCACCGCCTCCACCGTGGCCCGCACCACGCCCTGCGCCCCATACAGCAGGGCTTCCACCGAAGGATCGGGTTCGTAGTCCACCACCGCCTGCGTCGCAGGCACGTCGACGACGGTGCTGGTCGCCTCCGGTGCGGTGGTGCTGACGGAATCGGGCCCGGACGCCTCGATGCCGTCGTCGCTGCACCCAACGGCGACGACGATCAGCACTGCCACGGCGCAGCCCACGGTTCGGTGTCGCACCTCACCCCCTCGAACCGACGCCATCCATGGTGCCACACGCCACCGGAGGGCGTCGACCAGATTCTGGCGACCAATCGAGCCGCCAATGTCCCCGACCCCGCTATCGTCGGCGGCACCGTCGTGCGCGCCCGCGGACCGGGGGAGGTGCCGTGAAGACACCAGGTCGCATCCTCGCCGCCGGATTCGTGCTCGCCGCCGTTCTCGCCGTTCCCGTGGCCGAAGCCGCTCCCGGAGACGCCATCGTGCCAGGAGACATCCGGGTCGACGCCACCTTCGAGCACCTCGGCGTGCTGTGGCAGGTGAGCG